>NZ_JAELUD010000048.1:0-33041 GCF_016429185.1 Aquitalea sp. ASV11 | reverse complement strand
CGCGCGGCGACAGGGCAACGCTGCCTTTCAGCCAGTCGGTATTGGGCAGCAGGCCGATCTGCACAAAAATGCCTTCCAGCGCCACATGGTGGGTTTCCCCGGTAATGCGCTCCTGATAGCTCAGGCCGTTCACCTTCTGGCCATCGCCGGTCACTTCGGTGGTCTGGGCATTGGTGATGACGCGCACATTGGGCAGGCTGTGCAGTTTCTTCTGCAACACCGCATCGGCGCGCAGGCTGTCACCGAACTCCAGCAGGGTGACATGGGTGACAATGCCGGCCAGGTCGATGGCGGCTTCCACGCCAGAGTTACCGCCGCCAATCACCGCCACACGCTTGCCCTTGAACAACGGACCATCGCAGTGCGGGCAGTAAGCCACACCCTTGGCGCGGTATTCGGCTTCGCCCGGCACATTCATTTCGCGCCAGCGCGCACCGGTGGCCACAATCACCGCCTTGCTCTTGAGTACGGCACCGCTTTCCAGCGTCACCTCGGCCAGCTGGCCGTTTTGCGCCGGCTTGAGCGCAGCAGCGCGTTGCAGGTTCATCACGTCCACATCGTAGGATTTGACGTGCTGCTCCAGCGCCATCGCCAGCTTCGGCCCTTCGGTTTCCTGCACCGAGATGAAGTTTTCAATCGCCAGCGTATCCAGCACCTGGCCGCCGAAACGCTCGGCCACCACACCGGTACGGATGCCCTTGCGCGCCGCATAGATGGCAGCAGCAGCACCGGCCGGGCCACCGCCGACGATCAGCACGTCGAATGCTTCCTTGGCGGCAATCTTCTCTGCTTCACGTGCCACGGCACCGGTATCCAGCTTGGCGATGATTTCTTCCAGGCCCATGCGGCCACTGCCAAACTGTTCGCCATTCAGATAAATGGCCGGTACGCCCATGATCTGGCGGTCGGTGACTTCCTGCTGGAACACACCGCCATCAATCATCACGCTACGCACATTGGGGTTGAGCACCGCCATCAGGTTGACGGCCTGCACCACGTCCGGGCAGTTGTGGCAGCTGAGCGAGACAAACACTTCAAACTGGTAGCTGCCTTGCAGGCCACGAATCTGGGCGATGGTGTCCTCGTCCACCTTGGGCGGATGGCCACCGGTCTGCAGCAGGGCCAGCACCAGCGATGTGAATTCGTGCCCCATCGGGATACCGGCAAACTCGATACGGCCAGCTTCACCCGGACGGGCAATGGCAAAAGACGGGCGGCGCGCGGCCTGGCCATTGCTGTTCAGCGTTACCTTGGGCGACAGGCTGGCGATGTCTTGCAACAGGCTGAACATTTCCTGCGCCTTGGCGCTGTCATCCAGGCTGGCAATCAGTTCGATCGGCTGCTGCAGTTTTTCCAGGTAGGCGGTCAGTTGGGTCTTGATGGTGGTGTCGAGCATGGGAATATCCTCAGGCAATTGCACTGGCAAGCTCATGCGCTGCCAACAGCTTGCCGCTGCAATCGGGTGGTAGGGGTGGGGGCGATCAGGAGACGACCGCCCCGGCGGGCCGCAGCGCAGGCCTGCGCTGCAGCACCAGGGTGTGGTTTAGATCTTGCCAACCAGATCCAGCGACGGAGCCAGGGTAGCTTCGCCTTCTTTCCACTTGGCCGGGCATACTTCACCCGGGTGGCTGGCCACGTACTGGGCAGCCTTTACCTTGCGCAGCAGTTCGGCAGCGTCACGGCCGATGCCACCGGCGTTGATTTCGATGATCTGGATCTTGCCTTGCGGGTCGATCACGAAAGTACCGCGTTCGGCCAGGCCGGCTTCTTCAATCATCACGCCGAAGTTGCGGCTGATGATGCCGGTCGGGTCGCCAATCATCGGGTAGTTGATCTTGCCGATGGTTTCCGAGCTGTCGTGCCAGGCTTTGTGGGTGAAGTGGGTGTCGGTGGAAACGGAGTAGATTTCCACGCCCAGCTTGGAGAATTCAGCGTAGTTGTCAGCCAGGTCGCCCAGTTCGGTCGGGCAGACGAAGGTGAAGTCAGCCGGGTAGAAGAACACGACAGACCACTTGCCTTTCAGGTCGGCATCGCTGACATCAACGAATTTGCCATTGTGAAAAGCGGTTGCCTTGAACGGTTTGACTTCGGTATTGATCAGCGATACGGACATGTTTTTCTCCAGTCGGTGAAATAAGAAAGTGCAGTTTTGGCTGCGTTTGCATTCGATGGGTGCATCTTAAGCATGCCGCACCAATTGATCCACTTGATTGTTTAAATGTTAAAAATAGAAATTTCCTATTACCTTGAATCCAGCAAGCGCTGTCATTGCGCCAGAAACCGGAATCTTTAATTCAGAAATGGCTGAATTGTTGTCGTCATACCACGGCCAGCACAGCAAAAAGCCGCCCTGAAAGGCGGCTTGCGGGAGATGACGCGGCGGTTTGTTCAGGATTTGTTGAAAAAGCCCTGCAACATGCCCAGCCCCTGCGACAGCAGATCACCACCTTGCGGCAACTGGCCATCCGGCGTCAGCTTGTCCACGGCCTGCGGCAGGTAATCAGCCAAGCCCTGGCTGAGCTGTTGCGGGTCCAGGCCAAACTTCTGCGCCAGCGCGCCCAACTGCTCATTGCCCAGCAATTGCTGGATCTGTTCGGCCGATACCGGCAGATTGCTGCCACTCCCCACCCAGGAGGACACCAGCTCGCCCATGCCGCCACTATTGAACTTCTCCAGCAAGCCGGAGAGCCCGCCGTGCTGCTCCAGCAAGCCGGCAACAGCACCCGCCATATCATTGCTCTGACCACCCAGCAAACCACCCAACTGATCAAACAGGCTCATCTTTCATCCTCTCGTCGAAAACTGCTTTAAAATGTCTTCAGCAATTCTTGCTTGCCAAATAGCATAGAAAAATCAGTACAATAGCGCTCACTTTACCAATTCTTACTGGCTGATCTTGAAAAAATTGCGCTTTTTGAACGGGCTTCTGGCCTTGCTGGCCTGTCTTGCTGCCAGCAGCGTACATGCCGATCTTTACGGTTTTGTCGACGAACAAGGCCAGGTTCACCTTGCCAACCGGCAGGTGGACGAGCGCTATCAGCTCTATCAGAAAAGCCAGCTATCCGGCAGCAGCGCCAATGCTGCGCTGGACGATGCCACCACACCGGGCCTTGGCGCAACGCTAAGCGGCGACAACCGCCCGCCTGCCCCGAGGGTGGACGGCCTCAAAACCGTACCGGCCCCGGTGGTCAACCCGCACCTGGCAGCCCAGTACAAGACGCTGATCGACCAGACCGCGCGCGAATTCAAGCTGGATGCCAATCTGCTGCACTCCATCGTCACTGTGGAATCTGGCTACAACCCGCAGGCGGTGTCGCCCAAGGGTGCCATTGGCCTGATGCAGGTGATTCCGGCCACCGGTGAGCGCTTTGGCGTCAGCCGTCTGGAAGACCCGCGGCAAAACCTGCGTGCCGGTGCGCGCTATCTGCGTTTTCTGCTGAGCCAGTTCAACAACGACCTGCCGCTGGTGATTGCCGCCTACAATGCCGGCGAAGGGGCGGTGCAGAAATACCGCAATACCATTCCACCTTATGAAGAGACGCGCGATTACGTTGCCAAGGTGCTGGCGTCTTACCGCACGCGCAGTGGCACCGGCCTCCGTGACAGCCTGCCCGGCAGCATCCTGCGCAGCAAGAAACTGCCGCTGCCTGCTGCACTGAGCAATGCACAGGCGTCGGCACTATAAAACAAAACCTGGGCAGGACAACCCGTTCCGGCCATCCCTCTCGCAAGACCTGCAATCGCAGGTCTTTTTTATCGCCATGCGCGCTGCAGGCGCTGTGGTCTCACAGCTGCACGCCCACAATCTCGCTCAGTGGCTCGGCCAGGTCCCGATAGCGGGCACGGTGATCAAACACCCCCAGGAACCCGGGATAGGCATCCGGCGCATGCAGAATCTGATTGGCCTTGCGCGATGTCAGTTTGTGAACCCGCAGGATACGGCCATCCCAATGCACCAGCCGTGCATCCTCTGCCGTCAACAGGACATCCAGGGTCTGATGGATGATTTCAACCAAAACAATTTTGCTGCGGGTACGGTGTTCGCCTGCAACAGCCACGCTGAGAACTCCCTCGTCTTGCATCATGCCCTATTCTTTATGTTATTTTGTTTAAAATGTATTAACTTATCCTTATCATAGGGCAGGGCTTGTTCAATCTCAATACTTACTTAAAAGAAATTTAAACAAAACCGATCAAAGACAATGTCAGTTGAAAAAAAAACGGCCAGCTTGCGCTGACCGTTTTCAAATGACTGTATTTTTTTTGCATCAGGCGGCCAATAACATGGCCAGACCTCGCAGGGCATGCCAGGGGTCACCATTGGCCACCCCCTTGATTTGCTGGTCTATGCGCGCACATTCGGTCAGAGCCGTCATCAGCTTGCGTGGACCGATGCGACGCAAGGCCGGTTCCGCCAGCCTTTGCTTGTCACCCCACAGACGCAGCTCGCGCGCCAGATCGCGCAGCTGACGCCCGTCCTTCAAGCCCTGCCGCAAGCGCAGCAGCATGCGTACATCTTCGGTGAACGACCACAACACCAGCACCGGCGATTCGCCTTCGGCCAGCAAACCTTCCAGCATGCGCTCTACCCGTGCGGCATCGCCGGACAGCCAGGCTTCGGACAAATGAAACACATCGAAGCGGGCGACATTGGCCACCGCTTCGCGCAATTGCTCAAGGCTCAGTTCGCCAGCCGGATACAGCAATGCCAGCTTGTCCACTTCTTGCCGTGCCGCCAGCAGATTGCCTTCCACCCGGTCGGCAAAAAAACTGAGCGCCTCCGGGGACAGATGCTGTTGCTGGCGTTTCAGACGACGCGCAATCCAGCCGGCAAGCTCATGCCGCCCGACCGGTTTGGCTTCCACCACCACGGCGGCTTTTTCCAGCGCCAGATACCATTTGGATTGCAGCTGGGTCTTTTCCAGCTTTGGCATGGTAATCAGCGTGATGGTGTCTTGCGGAGGATTGGCGGCCAGTTGTTGCAGCGCCTCGCCGCCTTCGGTACCCGGCTTGCCACCAGGGATGCGGATTTCCAGCAATTTGAGACTGGCAAACAGCGACACGCTGCTCATGGCATCCCGCAATTGCGACCAGTCAAAACCTGCTTCCACGGTGAGCACTTCCCGTTCCAGATAACCCTGGTCACGGGCATGCTGGCGCAGGCTGTCGGAAGCTTCCAGCGCCAGCAGGGTTTCTTCACCATGAATCAGATAAAGCGGCGCCAGACCCTTGTCCAGCACCGCTGCCAGTGCATCAGGGCTTAGGCTGGGCATTGACTGGCTTCAGGCTTTGCGGGCCGGACTGGCCTTGTGCGCCCGGACGCTTGAGATAGGACAGGCGACGGGCCAGCTGCTCGGCGGCGTCGTGACGCATGTCGTTCCACAGCAGGTTTTCTTCCTGCTCCTTGCCCAGCACGTCGCTGTCGGAATAATTCATGTAACGGCGCACGGTCAGGTTCATGTCCGGCTCGACGGGTATGCCGCCAATCACGGTACGCACCGTCGCGCTGTAGCTCAGCTGGTACTCGTTGACCTTGCCACCGCTATTGATGGTGGAAACGTCCTTGGACTGGCTTTCACTCACCACGCTGACCACTGCCTCGGCCTGCTTCGGTGCCGAAAGAACAATCAGCTTGTCGTTATGGGCCAGGGTTTCGCGCAGCACGCCACCCAGCTTGCTGCTGCCCTCATCCACATACACACTGCCAAACGGCAGCGGACGGACATTGCCGCCCATGCCCTTCAGATGAAAACTGCAAGCGCCAAGCAGGAACACCAGGCTGGTCAGGACCAGTCCGCGCAGGATTCGCTTCATGCCTGTTCTCCGTAACAGGAGCCGGTCAGGCCCTGCCCCACGGGAAGGGGGAGGAAAAGCTGACCGGCAGGATTGCTGGCCCGCCCCGTCAAGGGCGGACCGGGGTTTACACGACGATGTTCACCAGACGGCCCGGCACCACGATGATCTTCTTGGCCGGTTTGCCTTCCATGAACTTCTGTACGTTTTCGTGCGCCAGTGCAGCGGCTTCGATCACATCCTTGGCGGCATCGGCAGCCACGGTGATGCTGCCACGCAGCTTGCCAGCCACCTGCACCATCATTTCGATCTCGCTCTTCACCAGCGCAGCCTCGTCTACCTTAGGCCAGGCTTGTGCCAGCAGCTCGCTGCCCGGCTGCAACACCGACCAGATGGCGTCAGTGATGTGCGGCACGATGGGCGACAGCAGCAGGGTGACGCTTTCCAGCACTTCCTGTGCCACGGCACGGCCGGCGGCATCGCTGCGGTCGGTCTTGTCGTAGGTGTTCAGCAGCTCCATCACCGCGGCAATGGCGGTGTTGAACTGCTGGCGACGGCCATAGTCGTCAGCCACTTTCTGGATGGTGCTGTGCAACTTGAAGCGCAGTTCCTTCTGGCTGGCATTCAGATCGCCACCGGCATAAGCGGCCACCACACCCGCGTCGGCATGTTCCTTGGCCAGTTTCCACAGGCGCTTGAGGAAGCGGAAGGCACCTTCCACACCGGCATCAGACCATTCCAGGCTTTGTTCCGGCGGAGCGGCAAACATCATGAACAGGCGCGCGGTATCGGCACCGTATTTCTCGATGAATTCCTGCGGGTCCACGCCATTGTTCTTGGACTTGGACATTTTCTCCACGCCGCCCACCACCACCGGCCGGCCATCCACGCGGTGGGTGGCACCGGTGATCTTGCCCTTGGCATCACGTTCCAGCACCACGTCTTGCGGGGCAATCCAGTCCTTGCTGCCGTTGGGCAGCTCGCGGTAGAAGGTTTCACAGATCACCATGCCCTGGGTCAGCAGGCTCTTGAACGGCTCGTCGCTGGAGACCAGGCCTTCGTCACGCATCAGCTTGTGGAAGAAACGTGCGTACAACAGGTGCAGGATGGCGTGTTCGATACCACCCACGTATTGGTCCACTTGCAGCCAGTAGTCGGCAGCTGCCTTGTCCAGCATGGCGGTGTCGCACTTGGGGCTGGCATAACGGGCGTAGTACCAGCTGGATTCCACGAAGGTATCCATGGTATCGGTTTCGCGCTTGGCGGCACCGCCACACTTGGGGCAGCTGGTTTCGTAGAATTCCGGCATCTTGGCCAGCGGCGAACCGGCACCATCCGGAATCACGTTTTCCGGCAGCACTACCGGCAGGTCTTTTTCCGGCACCGGCACGTCGCCACAAGTCGGGCAGTGGATGATGGGAATCGGGCAGCCCCAGTAACGCTGACGGGAGATACCCCAGTCGCGCAGGCGGTACTGGGTTTTCTTCTGACCGGCGGCTTTGGCTTCCAGATCACCGACGATGGCATCAAAGGCTTCGCTGAAGGACTTGCCGTCGTACTTGCCGCTGTTGACGGTGCGTACGCTGTCGTCCTTGGCGGCATACCAGTCCTGCCAGTTGCTGGCATCGAAATCATTGTCGCCAGCCACCTTGGCATACACTTGCAGCAGCGGCAGGCTGTATTTGTTGGCGAATTCGAAGTCGCGCTCGTCATGTGCCGGCACGGCCATCACCGCGCCTTCGCCATAACCCCACAGCACGTAGTTGGCTACCCACACCGGCAGCTTGGCACCGGTGAGCGGATGGATGACGAACAGGCCGGTATCCATGCCCTTCTTTTCCATCTTGGCCACGTCGGCCTCGGCCACGGAACCTGCCTTGCATTCGGCAATGAAAGCCTGCAGCGCCGGATTATGGGCCGCAGCCTGGGTGGCCAGCGGGTGTTCTGCCGCCACGGCAACGTAAGTTGCGCCCATCAGGGTGTCCGGACGGGTGGTGTACACCTTCAGTTCGCCGCCATGGCCGATGCTGTCCTGGTCGTAGGCAAACACCACGTCAGAACCGTGGCTCTTGCCGATCCAGTTCTTCTGCATGGTCTTGACCTGTTCCGGCCAGCCATCCAGCGTGTCCAGGCTGGTGAGCAGTTCGTCGGCGTACTTGGTGATGGCGAAGTAATACATCGGGATTTCGCGCTTTTCCACCACGGCACCGGAGCGCCAGCCACGGCCATCCACCACTTGTTCGTTGGCCAGTACGGTCTGGTCCACCGGGTCCCAGTTCACCACGCCGTTTTTCTTGTAGATCACGCCTTTTTCAAACAGGCGGGTAAACAGCCACTGCTCCCAGCGGTAGTAGTCGGGCTTGCAGGTGGCCAGCTCGCGCTCCCAGTCCAGGGCAAAGCCCAGGCTGTCCAGCTGGGTCTTCATGTATTCGATGTTGGCGTAGGTCCAGGCCGCCGGAGCGCCACCGTTTTTCATGGCGGCGTTTTCGGCCGGCAGACCGAAGGCGTCCCAGCCCATCGGTTGCAGTACGTTGAAGCCTTGCAGGCGCTTGAAGCGGGCCAGCACGTCGGTAATGGTGTAGTTGCGCACATGGCCCATGTGCAGCTTGCCGGACGGATAGGGGAACATCGACAAGGCGTAGTACTTGGGGCGGCTGGCGTCTTCGACGGCCTTGAAGGCGGCAGTGCGCTGCCATTTTTGTTGCGCTGCGGCTTCGACTTCGCGCGGGCTGTAGGTTTCTTGCATGGCGATCTTTAGTCTGGAAAGGCTGAAAACAAAATGGCGGACTGCCCAAGTCCCCGCCTGGCAGGGCAGCTTGGGCAGTCCGTCGCAAATTCAATCGGGCCATTATAGCGGCCAGAGAGGCATGTCGATAAGAGCTGCACAAAAACAAACGCTTGCCCCGTTGCCGCCAGCCCTGGCAAACCCGGTGCCGGCCAGTCGCCACACAGGCTGCACCAGGCAGCGGGCCATCACAAAGGCGTTTGCATTTTTTTACCGGCAGCCCGCAGCCGGCAGTTCAGCGCGGCAGCTGCTTGCAGCGCTCCAGCGCCTGCAACAGCCGCTGCAAAATGCCTTCTTCCCACAAGGAGTGACCGGCAGCTTCCACCAGCTGGAATTCGGCCTCCGGCCAGTGGCAGGCCAGTTCGTGCGCCGTGGCCGGCGGGCAGATCACATCATGCCGGCCTTGCACAATGATGGCCGGCAAGTGACGGATGCGCGGAAGCTGTTGCAATAACTGCCCTTCGGGCAGAAAGATGCGGTGGATGAAGTAATGGGCTTCCAGCCGCGCCAGCGGTAACGCCAGATACTCGCTGCCGGCACGCAGCATGGTGTCGGGATGGGGACGCAAGGCCACGCAACTGGCCTCGTAACGGCCCCAGCTGCGCGCCAAGGGCAGGTGGACTTGCGGGTCGGGGGCGCACAGGCCGCGGTAATAGGCTTGCAGCAACTGCCCGCGCTCGGCCAGCGGAATCGGTGCGACAAATTCCTGCCAGGCTTCCGGGTGAAACTGCCCCATGCCGTGCATGAACCAGTCGATTTCACTTTGCCGCCCCAGGAAAATGCCGCGCAGGACCAGGCCGGTCACCCGCTGCGGATGAGCCTGGGCATAGGCCAGTGCCAGCGTACTGCCCCAGGAGCCGCCAAACAGCAGCCAGCGCTTGATGCCCAGATGCTCGCGCAAGCGTTCGATATCGGCAATCAGATGCGCCGTGGTGTTGTCGCGCCATTCACCACGCGGCACCGAACGGCCACTGCCGCGCTGATCAAACAGGATGGCTCGGTAATGGGAGGGGTCAAACAACTGGCGACTGGCCGGAGCACAGCCATCGCCCGGCCCGCCATGCAAGTAGAGGACGGGCTGGCCATCCGGCGCACCACATTGTTCCCAGTACATCTGATGCAGGCCATCCAGCGGCAGCATGCCCTGGCTGAATGGTTCAATCGGCGGATAAAGCATTGCGCTCCAGACAGACTGCCTCAGCAAAGCTGGGTGGTGATGTATTCCCACTCGGTCTGGCTGACCGGGGTAATCGACAGACGGTTGCCTTTTTTGAGCACCTGCATCTGCTCCAGCGGCGGGTGCTGCCGCAGCAGGGCAGGTGTCAGCAGCGGGGTCTTGCTCAGGAAGCGCACGTCAACACACTGCCAGCGCGGGGCCTCGGGCGTGGATTTGGCGTCGAAATACGGACTGGCCGGGTCAAACTGGCTGGAGTCGGCATGGGCGCTGCCCACCACCTCGGCCAGACCGGCAATGCCTGGCTCGGCACAGCTGGAATGCCAGAACAGCACCCGGTCGCCTGCTTGCATGTCATCACGCATGAAATTGCGCGCCTGGTAATTGCGCACGCCAGTCCACTCGAATGCCCGCTGTGGCTCGGCCATCAGGTCATCAATCGACGTTTCGTCCGGTTCGGACTTCATCAGCCAATAACGCATGGGAAATGTCTGTTAATCAATGGAAGGTGGTCTTAACAATTTACGCCATCTTGCAGCAGCTGTGTTCGATTAAGCTTGAAAGCAGACAAACAACTGCGGCCGTCTGGCCCTTGTTCACCGGAGAGAATCATGAAAAGCCTGTTGATTGGCGTATTGCTGGCCAGTGCATTGAGCGCCTGCGTCGTTGTTCCGCCACGCGGTGGTTACCGTGGTCCGGAAGTCATCGTGCCGATGGTGGTGGTACCCGGCGAAGGCCACGGCCATCACTGGGATCACTAAACCGTTTACTACCCGATATCCCCGCCCCCGCAAAGCCTCCGTCAGGAGGCTTTGGCGCGCTGGCGACGGACAAAGCGGTGCAGGCCTGATTCGGTCAGCAGATAATCCAGCTGCACATCCCAGGCTTCACGCGGCACCTGCTTTACCCGCTGGCAATCGTAAGCCACGCCCACCAGCAAGGGCTTGCCGTAGCGACGCGGCCGCTGCCGGAAAGCCAGACTGCTATCGTAAAAACCGCCGCCCTGCCCCATGCGATAACCGTCCTCGTCCACCGCCAGCAATGGCACCAGCAGCACATCCAGCTTTTCCGCCCGCACACAGGGGCCGTCAAACTCCACGATGCCGTAGCATGCATGGCGATACCACCGCCCGTCACCCGTCAGGCGCGAGAACCACATGCGGCGGCCTCGGGCCGGAATTTGCGGCAACCATACGCTGGCACCACGCTGTAAAGCGCTACTGAGCAGGATTTCCACATCCAGCTCGGAACCGGCCGCCAGATAGCCGCCAATACGCCGCCCGCGCCGCAATAAGCGGCTGGCATGACGTGCCACCGCACGCATGGCATGTGCACGGTAGGCGGGCGTCAGTGCCATGCGCTGGCGACGCACGGCCTTGCGCAGGGCAATCTTGTCGTTAACGGCAGTGTCGGGAGTGGGCATGGCGCAAGCCTGACAATCAAGGGACAAATGAAAACGACCCGGAGCAAGATGCGCCGGGTCGTGGAAGGGAGACCCCCGCGAGTGTCGTTTGGGCATAATTCGCTTGTACCCTGTTTCCAGGGAGGGCTACCTGCCAGTCACTTCGGGCGCATCCTCGAGGGACGCGACACACCCGTGACTCACGCTGGCGGCCAAAAGCGAACGCATTGGTACAAAGGAATTGTTAGCCTTCACGAACACCGCAGGGGATAAGCTGATCTGGGTGTCTGCCAGTTCCTGCCTGAGAGTAAGAAATCAGAACAGGGCTTGCTGGCTTTCGCGAAGCGCTGTATCAGCTGCTTCGCTCATGTTGCGTATTTTACGCTGGAATGAAGCCATTTCCAAGCCCTCTCCCACTTTGGTACGCAACAAATCATGGGCAATGTTCAAAGCAGCCATGATGGCGATCTTGTCGGCATCCATCACCTTGCCGTGCTGCTGGATCAGATCAATCTTGCCTTGCAGCAGACGTACCGCCTCCAGCAGGGTTTCACGCTCATCCACCGGCGAGCCGATGGTGAAATGACGGCCCAGGAGTTCAATGTCGACCTGCACGATATCGCTCATTCTGCCTCTCCTTCAGCCTGCTCCGGTTCCTCTGCCTTGGGCAGACGTTCTACCAGCGCGGCCACGCGGCTGCGTGTTTCGTTCACGCGGAAATTCAGCTCGGCGTTTTCCTTCAGCGCTTCAGCCAGCGCCTGGGCAAAACGGCCGTTCTGGGTTTCCAGTTCCTTGATGCGGGCAACCAGGGCCTGCACGCGGGATTCGAGATATTCCAGTTCCTTGTCCATGGCGGCGAGGATAACGGCCAGCTAGTCCAGCGTCAAACCCAGTCTGTGCCGTGCTGTGTCCAGCGTGGCACACAGTGCCGCTGCACCTTGCGGCAAACGCGGCCCCGGAATGGTCAGCAGGTCTTCATCCAGCAGGTAACGGGTGTCTGCCGCCACGGCCGGCAGGGCGGACCAGCGATCCCACATGCGCAGGATGTCGGCGCGTGCAGCCAGCATCACCTGTGGCCGGGCCGCCACAACCGCCTCCATGCTTACTTGCGGTGCGGCTTGCCCCAGGCTGCCAAACACATTGCGCCCGCCACACAGTTGCATCATGGCGCCCATGAAGCTGCGCTGGCTGACAGTAAAAATGGGGGTGGCACTGATCTGGTAAAACACGCTGACCGGTGTACGGCGGGCATAGCGCTGACGCAGCGCAGAAAGTTGCTGGCGGTAGGCGGTGGCCGCTGCGACAGCCGTGGCCGGGTTCCCGGTGAGGCGGCCCAGGCTTTGCATTTCTGCGGCCACATCATCCAGTTGCAAGGGATGGCTGATGAACACGGCCACGCCCAGCTGGCGCAAGCGCTCCAGCTCGCGCAGGTTGCCGCCGTCCTGCCAGGCCACCACCAGGTCCGGCCGCTGGCGCAGTACCGCTTCCAGGCTGATGCCGCTATAGCCGCCCACGCGCGGCAAGTTGCGCGCTTGCGGCGGGTAATTGCTGTAGTCCACCGTGGCCACCAGCCGTGGGCCGGAACCGATGGCGTACAGCATTTCGGTGGCATGCGGCGATAGGGAAACAATACGCTGCGCCGCCTGCGGCAGGGTCAGCAGTTTGCCACTGGCGTCCGTCGCACTGACTGCCGCCCGGGCCGGGCCGACGCACAACAGCAGCCACAGGGCAAATGCGCGCAGCAGCATCAGCCGCCCTTGAGTGACAAAGGCAGCCCGCAGGCCACCAGGGTGACATGCTGACAGCGGGCCGCAACATCCTGGTTCAGTCGCCCCAGCAGGTCGCCATACAGGCGTGCCATGCGGCTCATCGGCATCACGCCCCAGCCGATTTCATTGGTGACCAGCAGTAATTGGCCCTGTACCGCGTCGATGGCTTCCAGCAGCCACTGCCGCTGCCGGGCGAATTCCACCTCGTCGAAGCTATCGTCCGGGCCGAAAAAGCGTATCAGCCACATGCCCAGACAGTCCACCAGCAACAGGCCGTCTTCCTGGTCGTGGCCCAGAATCAGCCCGGCCAGATCACGCCCGGCTTCCTGCACGTGCCAATGCGCTGGCCGTTGCAGGCGATGCTGGCGCACCCGTTCGGCAAACTCTTCGTCACGCACTTCGGCGGTGGCGATATAGCAGACCGGGCCGCCATGCTGGATGGCCAGGTGTTCGGCATGGCGGCTTTTGCCGGAACGCGCACCGCCGGTGATCAGGTGAGTCATGCTGTGTTGTCCATCAAATCAAACAATAAAGCCGAATCCGGCGGCATGCTGCACACCGGATTCGGCCATGGATGTTGTGCTTGCCGCCAGTTCAATCAGAAAGCATAGCGCAGGCTGGCCTGCATGTTGCGTCCATCTGCCGGATACAGGTAAGACGCGGTAGACGAAGTGTAGGTCGCAGTACCGGCGTAGCTGGCATAGCGCTTGCCCAGCAGGTTGTTGATGGCCAGCGAAGCCGAGATGTTCCTGGTGAAGTCATGGCTCAGCTTGGCGTTGACCACAGTGTAGGAGGCCAGTTCGTACGGAAAAGTATTGGACTGGTCGTTATCCAGGCGCTGCTTTCCGACATACTGAACAACCACGCCAAGCTTGCTGGCACTGTTTACCTGCCAGCTCAGACCAAGATTGGCCAGCCACTTGGGCACCATGGGAATGGTGTTGCCGGCCAGGCCGCTGCCTTGCCGGAAAGTAGCTTCAGTCCAGCTGAGATTGCCATTCAATTCCCATTGCGGGCTCAAACGCCAACGCCCTTCCAGCTCCAGCCCCTGATGGCGGGTGGGTGCCAGGTTGGCATTGGCACCATTGCCGTTGTCTGCAAACGGATTGTAGGCAATTTCATTGGTCAGGTCGCTGCGGAACAGCGCTGCCTTGGCACTGGCCTGCGCAATTTTCCATTCCACCCCGACTTCGGCATCATGGGATTGCTGTGGCAGCAAGACGGTACCGCCGGTGAAGGTAGCTTCATCTGCATTGGCAAGGCGGAAGCTCTGACCCCAGTGTCCATAAACCGACCAGCTGGGGGACAGATCCTGCTTCAGCCCCAGCAACCAGGAATGCAGGCTGGTATCCAGTGCCGGAACGCTGCTACCCGACTGCTGGATGGTATCGTTTACCTCTTGCTGGCGCGCGCCCAGGGTCAGGGTGCCACCGGTCCAGGGCTTGAACATGCTATCGACAAACAAGCCCTGATGACGCTGAGTGGTGCTGTAGCTGGAATAACCTTGCACATTTGCCGTGCTGTTAAGCCAGTCCGTTCCCAGCGTCACATTGTTCTGCCCAAAAGGCAGCTTGTAACGCAGGCTGGCATTGTTTTCACTCAGCCAGCGCTGGTCGGTACTGCTAGTGGAAACATAGTCGCTAAAGGTATTTTTGCTGCGGTGGGAAATATCACCATACAGTGTTCCGGGGCCTACATCCTGGCTGAACGATGCACCGGTGGTGGAACTGCTGGCGTCCATATAGTTATTGGGGGTAGACGTAGCGGTAGGACTGCTTGCCAACGGATTCTTGCCACTGGCAGGGTCGGCATTCAGCGAGCCGGGCAAGCGCAAGCCTTGCGAGCTGGTATTGGCAAACAACTTGATGTCACCGCCATCGTGCTTGAAAGTCAGCGTCAGGCCACCGGTATCATTGCGTTCCTGATTGTTCTGACGGTAATTGTCGGTTTTCATCGAATGCACATAGCCATCCAGCGCCAGGCCGTTGGCACCGACATGCAGGTCCGCGTCCAGCTGGCGCAGATCATAACTGCCACCAGTCACACTGATGCTGCCGCTGGTGCCATTGGCCACACCGGACTTGGTGATGATATTGATCACGCCACCAGTGGCACCGCTACCATAGGCCACGCTGCCAATACCACGTACCACTTCGATGCGCTCGATATTCGCCAGGGCCACACCGCTCAGATTGGGTGCAGACAGATCATTGGTATTCTGACGCACACCATCTACCAGAATCAGGGTATTGCTGATTCCGGTCATGCCGAAGCCTCGCATATCCACGGCAGCGGCGCTGGACGAACCACTGTTGTTGAATACATGCACGCCAGCCAGTTGGGACAATACGTCCTGCACCGTTGTCGCGGCACTGTTGGCAATCTGTTCAGCAGTGACAACGCTGACATTGGCAGGCAGATTGGCCACTGTTTCGGGTACGCGGCTGGCCGTCACCACCACTTCCTCACCCTGGAATTGCGGCAGATTGTCGGCCAAGGCCAGACTGGTCCAGCACATGGACAGCAGCATGGCGAGTTGTTGGGGTTTGAACATGAAACACACTCCTGGAACGAGGATTCGGCCGGGCACGCTGCCACAGCCACAAGAAGTGCGAAGAGGATGGCTTGCGCCATTGAGAATGGATGACACCGGAACGGGCTAGTGTGCCCGCCTGCTGTTTGCCAGATCGCCTCCCCGCGATATACAGCGACCGCCTGCCGTGGGCAGACGATACCGGACAGGCCGGTCTCCGGGCTTGGTCTTGCGCTGTCGCGCCTTCCCGTTGCCGATGGGCAACAGTGGCAATGGCGACAACTGGGCCGGCATCCGCCAGCCAGACCTTACCGTTGCGGGGGCAGCGCCGGCTTGTACCGGCTTCCCGTTTCATCCGGATCTTGCAATCCGGACACCTGTCCGGCAGCGATTATACGGCAGATTGCAGCGAAACCGCGGCAATCTGGCACGAACAGTCTTGATATGCAACAAGCAATGCCAATGCCATGGCGGCATTCAGCTTGCCGTGCTGCCCCCCATGTCTTAGAGTCGCGCTCTAGTCCATGCCAACCTTGAGAAACCGCACCATGTCCCAGGCCATTGCCCTTCCTGCCCACGCTTTTCATGAAGCCGCCCTGCAACGCCAGAATTCGCTGACCAAACCGGCTGGCAGCCTGGGTGTACTGGAAACGGTGGCCTGTCGCTTTGCCGCCTGGCAGGGCAAAACCATTCCGGCCCCCCTGCAGCCGGCCATCACCGTGTTTGCCGGTGACCACGGCGTGACAGCGGAAGGCGTATCAGCCTATCCGTCCATCGTGACCGGCGAAATGGTGAAGAATTTTGCTGCCGGTGGCGCTGCCATCTGCGTGCTGGCCCGTGCCATTGCCGCACGGCTGGAAGTGGTGGACGTCGGCGTACTGGGTCAACTGCCGGAACTGCCCATCGTGCAAGCCAAAGTGGCTGCCGGTACCGCCAACCTGGCAGTGGAAGCCGCCATGACGGCAGAACAGTGCACGGCCGCGCTGGAAGTGGGCCGCGCTGCGGCACGTCGCGCCGTGGAACACGGGGCCAATCTGCTGATTGCCGGCGACATGGGCATTGGCAATACCACGCCGTCTGCCGCGCTGATCTGCCAACTGGCGGGCTACAGCGTGGACAGCATTGTCGGCCGTGGCACCGGCATCGACGACGCCGGCCTCGTCAACAAGCGCCGCGTGGTGCAACAGGCGCTGGACCGCCTGCACGGCCAGCAACTGAATGGCAACGCCGTGCTGGCCGAACTGGGCGGGCTGGAAATTGCCGCCATGGCCGGTTTTTATCTGGAAGGCGCGGCACTGGGCGTACCCTCGCTGGTGGATGGTTTCATTGCCAGCGCCGCCGCCCTGGCCGCCCGCGCCATCGACCCGGCAGTGGCCGACTGGCTGCTGGCCAGCCATTGCTCGGAAGAAACCGGCCACAAGCTGGCACTGGAAGCCCTGCAACTGAGCCCGCTGGTGGCACTGGGCATGCGGCTGGGTGAAGGCTCCGGTGCTGCCACCTGCGTGCCCTTGCTACAACTGGCCATCAAGCTGCACGCCGAAATGGCCACGTTTGCCCAGGCCGGTGTCACCGAGAAAGACTGAGGCATGAACCCCTATACGCTCACCTTGCTGCGCCACGGCGAAATCGACCACGACGGCCGCCTGATAGGCCGCACCGACCTGCCACTGAATGAGTTGGGCTGCGAGCAGATGAGCCGCAGCTGGCAACGGCTGAACCAGCTGGCACCGGTCACCAGCATGGCCACCTCGCCGCTGCAACGCTGCCGCGAGTTTGCCGTGCATCAGGCCTTGCATGGCTCGCTGCCGCTGAAGGTGGACGAACGCTTTGCCGAATTCGACTTTGGCGACTGGGATGGCATGTCGCGCGCGGTGCTGTCCGGTCAGCATCCGGACTGGGGCAGCCGCGTGGCCGCAGGCGAGCTGATTCCGCCCGGCGGGGAAAGCTATGAAGTCTTCCGCACCCGGGTGTTGAGTGGATTCAGCGAATGGATTCAGACCGCGCGTGGCAGCCACCGGGTACTGGTGTGCCATGGTGGGGTGATTACCGCCCTGCTGGCCGAGCTGCTGGGCACCGAATTCGATGTGGCCAAGCTGATGACCGTGCAGCGCGGCGGTTTTGCCCAGCTGTCCATTCTGGAAGGCCACCCGGCCTATCTGATGCATCTGGAAAGCCCCGGCGAAGCATGAGCCAGCCCACTGCAGTCCCCGCTGCACGCTGGTGGCAAAGCCTGATTCTGGCCATCCAGTTTCTTACCCGCCTGCCCACACCGCAGCTGCGCACCTTCCACCCGGAATGGCTGGCGGCCAGCGCTTGCTGGTTTGCGCCGGTCGGCCTGTTGCTGGGCAGCCTGCTGTGGCTGGGTGTGTGGCTGGGCAGCCTGCACGACCCCTGGCTGGGGGCACTGGCAGGCCTGTTGCTGTGGATAGGCATTACCGGCGGCCTGCATCTGGACGGACTGGCCGACCTGAGCGATGCCATGGGCGCAGCTCATCGCTCGCGCGAGCGCTTTTTCGAGGTATTGAAAGACCCGCACGTAGGCAGCTTTGGCGTGATTGCGCTGATTTGCGCCATCGTCAGCAAACTGGTGCTGCTGATGTTGCTGGCCAGTCAGCCTCAGCAGCTGCCCGGCCTGCTGCTGTTACCGGCCTGGGCACGGCTGTTTGCCCTGTTCTGGTCGGCTACCCTGCCTGCACTGGCACCCGGCAGCGGTGAACGCTTTGCCTGGCAGCCGCAATGGCGGGCACAGGCCATCGGCCTGCTGGCCTTGCTGGGTCTGTCGCTATGGCTGGCCCCGGCACTGCTATTGGCACCGCTGGCCGCGCTGCTGTGGCGCGGCTGGCTCAAACGCAAGCTGGGCGGCATGACCGGCGACTGCCTGGGCGCGGGCATCGAGGTGTGTGAAATCCTGCTGCTGGGCGTGTTGCTATTGCCGGTACATCTGCTGGGAGCGTAGTAAAAGTCCTGTCATCCTGCCGTCACGGTCTGGTGATGTCAGCGCCGGATACTTGCCCGCATCCACCTTGAGGGAGGAGCGCGCATGCAACTGGACATTTCGCACGACCCGGCACGGCTGGACCGCGCCATGATTCTGCAGTTCCTCACCACCCAGGCACACTGGGCCAGCGGCATGGATGCTGCGCTGCTGGAGCGCGCCATCCAGCATTCGTTGGTCATTGCCGCCTATCACCAGCAGCGGCAGATCGGCTTTGCCCGGGTGATTACCGATTACGCCAGTTTTGCCTATCTGTCCGATGTCTTCGTGCTGCCCGACTGGCGCGGTCAGGGCGTGGGACAGGCGATGATCCGCGCTGCACAGGATCACCCGCAATTGCAGCAGTTACGCCGCTTTTTGCTGGTTTCGCGTGATGCAAGCGGCTTTTACCGCCAGCTGGGCTTTGCGCCCTTGCAGCATGGTGAACGCTATATGGAGTGGCAGCGCGGCGCAGCAGAGGGCCGCTGGCGGCATGGCCGCCACGTCCATCCCAAGACCGGTCAGGCTGCCTGATCAGGGCAGCAGGTCGGGCCGCGCACCTGGATGCTGCCTGACCACACGCCATGGCAGCTCGCTCCACCCCGGATATTCGCAAGCACGCGCCACACGGGCAAAAGACGGCCCCAGCACCAGCCCCTGCGGCGTGGCATACCAACTGACAAACTGCCACACCTGCGGGTCGCGGTAATCACATTCATCTTCCGTGCCCGGCTTGGTTTGTGCCGGATACAGGCGCGTCATGGTGTTGACCAGCCAGGGAGCCAGTACCTTTTCCTCGTACTGATAGTCAGCCCGCTCGCCACTGGCCTTGCGTGCCAGCTGCGGCTTGCCCTTGCCCGCCCATAGCAGGTCTTCCAGTTGCAAGGGCTTGCCACTGGCCACCTCCAGCGTCAGCGGATTATCGGCAAAATCCGGGTGGGCCCCACCACAGTAATAGCTGGTGAAAATACTGACACTCAGCAGCTTGCTACCCAGCAGGTGCGGGGTAACGGTCTGTTCGAAATCGGCCCCTGCGCTACGGGTACCGCCCAGCTGGCAGTCGAAATAACTGGCCACTTCCTGCCACTGCCGCTCGGCCAGCTGCTGGTTGATGCGCTGCAGGCTGGCTTCCGGATAGCCATCCACCACGCGGAACAGGCGAATCTTGCTGACCGGCTCATCCCACCATTGCAGGGTATGACCCTGCACCCGCTCACGCTTGCCTGCCTTGAGCGGTAAGTCCACCATGCGGGCGTAGTCGTAGCCGGAACGCTGGCGCACCGGATTGAGCGCGCTATCGCTACTGGCAGGCCACTGCGCCTGGGCATAGGCACTCAGGCTGACCGGCACTGGCTTGCTGGACTTGGGGCCATGCCATTCACCCACCCAGCCGCCGTTTTGCGGACGCAGGGTCAGGTCATTACGCTGTTCGTCGTACGGCAGGTTTTCGCCCAATTGCAGGCTGCCATCGGCCTGCTGCTTGCCGGTCAGGGCGATATCGCGGTGATGCTTGCGATAAAAATAGCGCCCTTCCACCTGACCGTCCTTGGCAATGTCCAGCTCCATCACCACCGCAGCCTGTCCCACCTTGCCCTGCAATAACTGCGGAGCCGCCAGCACGCTGTGTGCCAGTACCAGCAACAGTAACCCACCCTGCTTGCGCACCATCCTTACCCCCCTCTTCAAGCAAACCGTGCCACAACGGCACAATGCTGCCAGTACAGCACAGAAAACGATAGCCTGCAGGCAGCATGCAAGCTGGCAGAGACCGCAAGCTGCCCATAGCAGGGGACAAGGCCTGCCCAGCGTGAGCGCATCGTTGCCAAAGCAGTCGGCTTGCGCTACAGATTAGGAAAGAGAACAACACACAGCCCATTACCAGCCTGCCACCCGTTCGCGGGTTGCGCGCAACAGGATTCATCTGCCATGAGTCTGCCAGGCAATTATCTGGATGGTCGCAGCCAGATCGGCAAAGCCGTGATGCTGCAACGCAATGTCCATCATCTGGTGTTCACCGACGGGGTGCACACGCATCGCTATCCGGCACGGGAGGTCAGTTTTCACCCCGGACGAGCCGGTCGGCCAGACCGGCTGCAATTGCCGGATGGTGGCATCATCGAAGTGGCCAGCGCCTACCAATGCCAGCAACTGACCGGCCGCCTGCCACTGGCCGCGCGCCTGCTGGAGGGCCTGCGGCTCTGCTGGCCGCAACTGCGGCTGGCTGGCTTGCTGTTGCTGCTGCTGGCATGCTGGTTTGGCTACCGCAACGGCCTGCCCTGGCTTGCCAGCGAAGCGGCACGCCGCACCCCGCCAGCGGTGGAACAGGCGATGGCCAGCGCCACCCTGAGCCTGCTGGAGAAAACCAGCACGTTGCGCCCTTCCCGCTTGCCGGACAGCCGCCAGCAATCACTTCAGCAGCAGTTGCAGCAGCTGGTGCCGGGCAACAGCCCCTATCGTTATCACTTGCAACTGGTGGATGCGCGCGAGCTGGGTCCGGACATCATCCCCTTGCCCGGCGGGCAAATCATTGTCACCGACCAACTGGTGCGCAATACCAGGAACCCGCTGGAAATGCAGGCCATGCTGGCCCATGCGGTGGGCCATATCGAGGCACGTCATGGCTTGCGCGGCCTGATCCGCTCCGGTGGCGTATCGCTGGCAGTCAATCTGTTTGGTGGCGACCGCTCCACCCTGCTGGCCGTGGCCCCCATCCTGCTGGCAGACATGAAATATCCGGCCGACTTTGAGGCCGAGGCCGACGCCTATGCCAGCCGCCTGCTGGGTGCACAAAGCCTGTGCGCGCGTGATGCCTTGCTGGCCCGGCTGGACGGGCCGGACCATAGCGCCGCCGCCCTGCTGGCCGCTCACCCCGGCAACCGCCAGGCAGACACGGCCAGCCACTGCGCAGCGCAGGCTGGCTGAGGACTCAGGGCTGGCGCAAATCGTGGTGATGCTGCCACCAGCGCCAGCGCAACCGCATGTCGTACCATACCGGGCGCAAGCCCAGTGCAAACAGCAGCAAGGCCAGCGGCAGGGTAAAGGCATAGCCCAGATGCTTGAAACCCAGCGCACCCACCACGCCGCCCAGGAAAAAGGCCGTCAGAATCATGCTGTATACCCACAGCCGGCTGCGGTTGGATTTGATGTCTTTGATCTTGGGGCTGTGCAGATGGTTGTAGTAACTCATCTTGGTCAGTTCGATACCGATATCGGTGGCAATGCCGGTCATGTGGGTGGAGCGCAGCAGGCCGCCGGACAGCTTGGTGACAATGGTGTTGTGCATGCCCATGATGAAACACAGCAGCATCACGGTGGGAGGCGTGAACAAGCCCTTGTGGCTGGCCAGCCCGGCACCCAGCACGCCAAACAGCAGCAGGAAACCGGCCTCCTCCATCATGGACACCCCGTAGCCGCCGCGCAGGCGCTGGCGTCTGGCCCACAGGATCAGCCAGGTGGAGTGCATGGCTCCGCCGATGAAACACAGCAGCATGATCAACATGGACAGCGACAGGCGGACTTCACCCAGAGCCAGGTCGTCGGCCATGCCGGACACCACCCCGGAGACATGCGAGGTATAACGCTGTACCGCCAGGAAACCACCGGCATTGAGCGCGCCGGCAATAAAGGCCATCGAGCCGCCCAACTGACGCAGGACGCGGTCGTTGAAAGCGCCACGGTCCAGCAGGCGGGTGATATTGCTTGAACGTCGGGACATAGCGAACCATGAAAAAACGGCAAGGCGGAACACCCGCCATTGCCGTTCATCATCCATCCTGCAAGCCCCTGCTGACAAGCCTGATTGCCAGCGCGCTTACGGCAGCGCAATGCCTTGGCGTTGCGCCCTGCTTCGTCAGCTCCGCTTACGTCAGCAACACCACACCGTCTTGTCCGCCGCGATTAATGGCAAGGCTGCAAGGTAATCCCCGGGGTCAGACGCTTTTGCAGCGCATGCAGACGCTCGGCCTGCTGCGGGTCCAGCGCCTTGAAGCTGAGCACCGTCGCGGCAGATTTCTGCCCCTTCTGCTCGATGGCCACCTTGTCAAAGCCCGCGGCTTTCACCCTTGCCTGCATGGCCTTGGCAGCAGACTCCTGGCCGAACAGGCCAAGCGACACGCTGCCCTTGAACTCGGCGCTGTGCACGATGTAGTTGTCAAAACCCTTGTCTTTCAATTCGGCAGACAGCGTCTGGGTTTCGGCTTGCGTCGCCAGCGGCGGATGGTAAACCCAGAACTTGCCATTGGCCTTGACCTCGCCCTTGCTGCTTTCCAGCAGTTGCTCGGGCTTGAGCTTGAGGGCGGGCAAACCGCCCTTCACACGGGTCAGCAGCCTGGCATCCAGCGTGCCCCAGTCGTAGCAGGCCAGCGCCTTGCTCGGCTCGGCCTTGATGGCTTCGGTCTTGGGTTTTTCAGCCGTTTTCCCGGCGGGCTTTTCCACCGGTTTGGCTGGCGGCGGGTTCTTTGCTTCAGCCTTGGCGGTGGCTGCCGATGCCTCAGCCTTGACCGGTTTGGCGGCCACCGGCTGCGACGCAGCCTTGCTGAGGTCTTCCGGCTTCAGCGCTTCGGTTTGCGGCATGGATGCCAACACCTTCAGCGGCGCACTGGCCTCACCGGCCGGGGCGGAGGCCGGCTGCCAGTCGGCCGGTAACAGCTTGACCTGCTCCGGGCTGATTTCCTGCGCATGCACATCCGCCGGTGGGCGTTGCTTGAAGTTGCCATAACCGGCCACCGCCAGATTCAGCACCACAATCAGTACCAGAAACCACTTCATGATTCGCACGCTACTCTCAAGAGTCCCATCAGCACGAGATTATCCACGATCGTCGCCGGGACGGCGAGTTGCGCAGCAATGGAGGCGGCATCGCCGCCGGTCAGCAGCAGCTGCGGCCCGGTGCGCCCGGTATGCACAGCCAGCTGCTGGCACATGCGCTCGATGGCACCGCACTGGGCGGCCAGCACACCGCTGGCCAGTGCGTCTTCGGTGCCTTGCGGGAAGGCTGTCACCTGGCCTGCAATGCGGTCCAGCTGGGCGGTTCCCTGCGCCAGGCTGCGCAGCATCAGCGCCTGACCGGGCAAAATCATTCCGCCCAGATAATCGCCTTCGGCGGTGAGCGCTTCCACCGTCAGCGCCGTACCGGCACAGGCCACCACCACATCACCCGCGCACAGGCTGCGCGCCGCCAGCACCGCCAGCCAGCGGTCAGCGCCCTGTTCGGCCGGATTGCGGTAGTGATTGCGCACATCGGCAAAACCGGCGGCAGAGCGCACCCACTGCACCGGACAGGGAGCGGCCTGGGTGATGGCATCGGCCACCGCCGGACGGGCCACTGATGCGGCGTAAACGCTGTCTACCGGCCAGGCAGCCCATTGCGTGGCCAGCTGGGCGATCTGCTCATGACTGACCGCACCTTGTGCCTGCCAGCACTCGCCATCATGCACGCCCCATTTCAGGCGGCTGTTGCCTGCATCCAGCAGCAGCTTCATGTGCGGCTCCGCAGGCTGACTTCACCGGCATGGAAGATGCGCAGGCTGCCATCTGCCATTTCCACTTGCAGCGCACCGTTTTCCGCTACGCCTCGGGCAATGCCGTCCACCGGTTCGCCATGGGAAAAACTCAGCCGCACCGGTGCGTTTTCGTGGCTGGAGCAGCGAATCCAGTCCTCGCGGAAGGCAGCAAAACCTTCCCGATTGAAGGTGTCCAGCACCACGGCCAGTTCGCTGAGCAAGGCAGCCAGCAACTGGTTGCGTCCCAGCTGGATGCCAGCTTCGGCCAGCGAGGCCACCGGCTGATCCACCGCGCCGGGGTTGTCGATATTCAGGCCGATGCCGATAACCACCGCAGCCGGCCCCAGCGCATCGCCCGATAGCTCGATCAGGATGCCCGCCAGCTTGCGGCCATTGAGCAGCACATCATTGGGCCATTTGAGTTGTACCGGCACCGCCAGCCGGTGCAAGGCACGCGCCAGCGCCAGGCCCACCGCCAGCGACAGGCCGGCCAGCTCGGCCAGGCCCCGGTCAAAGCGCCACAGCAGCGAGAAGGTCAGCCCTGCGCCCAGCCGGTTTTGCCAGCGTCGCCCCAGTCGGCCACGGCCTGCGGTCTGCATTTCTGCCGCCAGCACCAGGCCGTGCAGGCCGCCGCTGGCCGCACGCGCCATCAGCTGGCTGTTGGTGGAGTCGGTGCGCTCGGTTACTGCCAGCGTGAAGGTCTCCGCTGCGGGTGAGGTCAGCGCCTCGCGCACGCGGGCAACGTCCAGCCACTCGAACGGCGCGGCCAGCTTGTAGCCCTGGCCACGCACGCTGAATACCGTCAGGCCGAATTCCTGTTCGATGGCATGCACCGCCTGCCAGATCAGCGTGCGCGAACAGCCCAGCTCGCGGGCGATATCGGCACCGGAGTGGAAGCGGCCATCGCTAAGCTGGCGCAGTACGGCAAATGCATGTTCGCTCACGCCTGATCCTCGGCTGCGCGGATCTTGTTGATGGTTTGCGTGGTGGAGGTGGCAAACAGGAAGGGAATGGAATGCACCTGACCGCCACGGGCCAGGGTTTCGGCGCTGCCGACAATCTTGTCCACCGCCCAGTCACCGCCCTTGACCAGCACATCCGGCTTGACCTGCTCGATCAGCTCGGCCGGGGTGTCACTGTCAAACCAGGTCACCAGGCTGATGCTTTCCAGCGCGGCCAGTACGGCGGCACGGTTCTGCTCGTTATTGATGGGCCGGTCCTCGCCCTTGCCCTGACGCTTGACCGAGGCATCGGTATTCAGCCCCAGCACCAGGCTGGCACCCAGCGCCCGGGCCTGTGCCAGGTAGGTGACATGGCCGCGATGCAGGATGTCGAAACAGCCATTGGTGAACACGATGGGACGCGGCAATGTCGCCAGCCGCTGTGCCAGCTGTTCCGGCGGGCAGATCTTGTCTTCGAATGCAGGTGTGGGGTAGGACATGGCAAGGCCTGTAAGGAGCGTGACTGGCCGACATTATACGGTAGTCACGCCCTCGGGCTGCATGCCGGCACAGAAACAATGCGCCGGAATGCGGCGGCGGCCCTACTTCCAGCAATCGGCGGTGGAATAGGTACCGCTAGACCCTTTGTTGCCCAGCGCATCCAGCGTCAGCGTGCCGCACTGGCTCTCGGGAGACTGGCTGTTGGCCGGTACCGCATTCACCTGGAAACCGGCCGGGGCCGTGCCGCTGGCCACGGTGATGTTGTACAGGACGGAAGTGCCGGTCGCCCCCAGCGGGCTGACCTGGGTGGCACCGATGTTGTACTGGTTGTTCATGGTGTAGTAACGCTCCTGCTCCTGCGCCACTTGCAACATCACGGTTTCCGCCTCGCTACGGTGGCCACGAATGATGTAGTTGCGATAGGACGGCAGGGCAACCGCCGCCAGGATGCCGACGATGGCCACGGTGATCATCATCTCGATCAAGGTAAAACCGCTGTTGTTGTCCGTCATGTTCTTGCTCACCAGGATTGAATGATTTCACGCCACGACAGGCGGCCATACATGGTGCTGTAGTTGGGAATCGCGACACATATCATGGTGCCAGAGGAGCCCACCGTGCATTTGTAGTACTGGCCATTGAGATAAACCGTCAATTGGCCTCCCGGCGCAATCCCGTTCATCACCATGATATTGCCTGCCAAATCGGCACTATTCATCATGCCATTGCCTGATGTGTCGTAAATGGCCGAAGTGGTACCCGCCCCTGTCGCGTAGTTAAGACCAAGCTGTGCCGTGCTCCCACCACTGCCGCACACACTGCTGGACGATGGAATGACGGCGGTAAAATTAGCCAGCGTGTTCTGGTACAAGGTGGGTGTGGTCACCACCCTGGCATTGGTAAAGCCGGTAGCCGTCAGCGGCAAATACCAGCCATTACAACCGTAAGGTAGATAATTGCTTGCACCTGAGCAGGCAGAAATGGTCGACGTGGTCGCGTTGCTCACCGAGTAATAGGTGAGTGTATTACCGTTATTGGTACTGGTCGTCACCTGCGAACCGATGCTCTGCACCAGCAAATTGGCCGAAATGGTGGTCTTGCCGGACAAGGTGCCATCATCCCGGATACCGTACAGGGTCTGGGTATTGTTCTGGATCAGGTCATTACCGGACAAGTACTGGCCGGTGCCGAAATAAACCATGTAGCCACGCAGTGGATCACGCGTTACGGCAACCCCCGAGGTGATCGGCTGTAACGTGCTGGCGGTACACTGGGTGCCACTGGTCTGGCCGGTGGATGCGCCGGTACAGGCGGTAAACAGCGGCGTAGTTGGTGCAGTCCAGTTGCCCGGCGTGGTGGATGACAGGTCGAACTTCCACAAATTGCCGTTCAAATCTCCGGCATATACGGTTTTCGTCACGCCATTGCTGATGATGTTGCCTGGTGCGGACAAACCATTGGGCGAAGTATTCAGCAAAGTGGGCGCAGGCAGGTCAATACGGAAATAGTTGCTGCCTTTCGACCAGGCCGTGCCCGGCTGCTTGTCCAGATACAACACGAACAGCGAGGCGGTGGTGCCGCTGCTCTGGTTGTAGCCATTACCGAAGATCACTGCCGGCCGGCCATTGGCCAGCTTGGTGATGATCGGATTGCCAATGGTATAGCCCAGTTTGGCATCATCCTTGGCCGAGAACTCCCACAGCACATTGCTGCTACCCAGGCTATCCACATGGGTGACATCCAGCGCATAGACACTGCTACCACCAACACCAGTAGTCCCCACCACTACTGAACGGGCTTCCGGGTTGGCAAGTGCCGAACCATTACTGCCATACAGGAAGCACACGTCCTTGTAGAGTGGGGAGCCGTCATTAAAGTACTGGTGCGCGTACGTGGTGGAGCTCAGATTGGGCAGGTTAGGGTAAATGCTGGCCGGGAGGAACGCAGCCAGTTCATTACCCACACTGCTGCTGCCGTAAGTGGCATTGAAAATGTGCAGGAAGCCATCGTTGGCCGCCACGGCCACCGCGGCCGGGCGGGCAAAAATGGTCGCCCGGTCCGTTGCCGGACTGGACAGATTGGCATCGTAGGAGCAGCCACTCGGATCCGCCGTCGGCGTGGGAATGAACACCGGCGTGGAATGCACCACATCGCCCATGCGGTAGTTGCGGGTGCGGAACTGCGGTGAAGCAGAGCTGCCCTCCTGGGTTTTGTCACCGCGCAGGTAATTCACCCGGTAAGTACCGTACCCCCCGGTATTCAGCCCGGTGTACTGGAAGCTGGTGGTACCTGTCGGGACATCGGTCTTGCTGCTGAGTGCGGAATACCAGGTCGTGTTGAATGCGGCACCCGTCATGGTGGTGTAGTCGTAAGTCAGCACATTACGTGACGACACGCTGTTGTTCAGCTGGGTTTCCAGTGTCTGCTTGGCCTGCCATGCCGTCGTGGCAGTCACGCTGACATTTCCGTTACTGCTGGTAGTCGTCGACAAGGTGCTGGCAATCAGATCCCCACTCCAGTCGGTGGAGTTGAAGGCCGGCTGGAACACATAACTACCGGTATACACCTTGCTGCCGGTGAAGGAACCAGCCAAACCGGCCTGCGATGCATTGGCCGAACCGGATACCGAGTTGAGCGCATTGGTCAGCGCCGTCACCATGGCTGTCGGGTTATTGGCCGGGGCATAGTTGGTCGGCGTACCGGTATAACCGGCAGCCGGACTGGGGAAAACCGAAATGGAGGAGGGCCCGGTGGTAGATGTGCTGCTGCTGGCCGCCGACGCCCATTCCTTGGGGAGGTCCGGCCAGCCATTGGCATTGGAGTCAGTGAATCCGCCATATTTAGCCGCCATGAAGAAGGCATTGCAGACATTGGAACTCCAATATGAAGAGCAAGGATAATTCCCTACCCCCTTGTAATTCCCGCCTTCAACCACGTCAATCATGAAGGAGCTGACACTGGCTGTTTTGGTATCGCCGGATTTGGTGCGGATGTTGTTGGTATTCGCCCACCAGGCCAGACCGGCAATATAGGGAGGCGAGTTGGTCGAGCCGGTATTGACCGTCTGGTATTGAGTGCCGGTCATGCCCTCATCAACGCCAATATTCTTGGTCCAGGTCGTGATATTGAACGCGGTATCATCCGTAGGCGCCACCGCGCCAGACCAGGACGAGCCAGGCAGGTCAATATCGTTGTGGGTATTACTGTCACCAATATAAATAATGAAATTTTTCTGGCAGGAGTTCAGAACGGGGTCATCCCAGTCGGTAATGGCCGGGAAGCCACCCTGCCACGCGGTATTGCTGCTCAGTGAGCTGGTAAAAGTGGAGTAATTGCCATAATTGCGGTAGTAACGCAGTGCGGCATAGTACAGGTGGGCGGCCGGGTCATAACCCTTGTAGCCGACATTGCCAGTGATGGTGTCACCGAACTTGTTCAGGTAATTGACCACACCACTATTGGATACCGCCAGGGTACTGCCGTAAGTATTTGAAGTATCCGCGGCCGTAATGGTGTGTGAAGCTGCGTCGGTCGTATCGGGATTGACGACAAACGTCCCGTCGCTATTCCATTCAGCACCCAGCGTGTAACTGCTGCCCGAGCCACCTGTCACTGTCTGGGAAATGCCCGGGTATTTCAGGCGGGCACGCAAGGCTCCGCCATCCTGGGTGTATTGGGTATTCACCAGATAACTGGCGGCACCAAAGCGCATCTTGCTGCCATTGGACTGGATCAGCCCTTCCGGCTTGTAGTTACTGCCATATTGCTTGCAGGTGTAGGGTGTAGTGCTGCCGGTTTCCACCATGCCGCTGACGCAGACTTTGACGATGGCGTTATCCACCTCAGTCGGGGTGCCTGGCTGGGTACCATTACTGGACCGGTAAACAGACACACTCCAGGGATGAGAAGTCGTGGACGAGCCATCGTAACCTGGACCGTTGCTGAACCACAGATTGGTATAGGTCGAACTGTATGGTGTGATCTTGGCCAGATAATTGGTCCCGCCCACCGTCAAACCGGATACGGTTTTACCCGTCAGGTTGTAACTCTGGTTCTGACCAGGCACCACGGCAGAGCGGCGCAGATAGGTTGCAGTGGTGGAGTCACCAGCAGAATAATCGCTCACCAGCGTGGCTGCGGTGGAGTTGCCTGATGAAGTGGACCAGCCGCCGGTGCCCAGCGCGCGGTTACCGCCGGTCAGGGTGGCGCGGAAAATATCAATTGCGGTCATGGTGGCCCAGTTCAGCAAATTGCCGCTCCAAGCCGTGCCATCACAGGTATAAATCTTGTAAACAGTGGAGTTGTACGTCACCGATGTCAGCGTGGCGCTGGCATAGGGTGAGAAATAGCCTGTCGATCCTGAGCCGCTATATTTATAGCATTTGGCATAATCAAAATATCCCAGAAACGGGGTATTCCCCACACCGGAAACATCCAGGTCTGCCACACTGCCGATGGATGTCTTGGTGTTGAACGCCGAGCCTGCGGTCGGAAATTCCACCGACAAGGCAAACATCACGTTCGGGCCATAGGAAGAGCCGATGCCGGCCAGCGGCAAGGAGCCGATGGAGACTGCCGAAGCAGCATGCACCAGCGACAGGCAGCAAGCCCACAGCAACAATCCCGACAGGCACAATCTGGTTTTCATTGCCGACTCCATTTACTTCGATGGGCGGTAAACCGACTCGGTCACCGTCACGATATTGCTGTTGAAACCAAAGCCCCAGGCGGTAATCCGGTACAGATAACTTTCCGTGCTCGCATCACTCCCTGGCGCTTGATCCGGAATGGCCTCGATGGCATAGCGCGGGGCTTGCAAGCTGAAACTACCCAGACTGCCGCCATTCCAGGCACTGCCGGGCACGGTAGCCACCGTGGTGGGCGAGGTGGAAATCGCCGTGGACGCCAACAAGACACTCATCGGCCCACTGGCATAGTTGGAACAAAGCCCGGTGGATGCGCTATTGGGACAGCTGTTGAAACCCAGGTTGCCGCTGATGACGCCACTGGCAATCTGCCCCTCGGCATAGCGCAAGGCCGCCTCCGCTGCCTCCCGGGCCAACAGGCCATCACGTCCGGCGCGCGCCAGCCGTTCCTCTTGCTTGGACGAATAAAACGCGGTCAGGCCGATCAGCATCATGGCCACCAGCAGCACCAGCACCACCAGGAGGGCGGCCCCGCGTTGCGCAGGATTGATTGGAAGCGCTCGCATCACGACATCCTGTTGCGCAAGACAAAGGTGGAGTCATACAGGCGACGCGCCCAGCACGGATTGCTGGCACTGCACGCCACCGTACCCGAGGCCAGCGGTGCCACCCAGGAGTTGTCGCTGGACGACACCGTTGCACCGTAATTGCTACCGAACATATTGAAGGTGGCACCACCAAAAGCCTCGGCCCGCGCCTGGTTGTAAACCGGGTCCTGCCTGGCCAGCAGAACCACGCGCACCGCATACACCTTGTTCATGCTGATGGAAGAACTGGGCGGGGTGTAATAGTCGGGCTGACCATCGCTGGCACTGTCCACCCCCAGCAGCACGCCGATGCGCTCGATGTTCTCCGCCACAATGCCCGATGAAACCAGACTGCTGGTCAACGCGCTGGACAGGGCATTGCCGTTGATGTCGGTCCAGCTGACATCACACATCAGCTGTGGGCGAACCACCTGCGGGCTACTGCCAGTCCCCACGCCCTGAACCTTGATGTAGAAGCGGTTGGTCACAATCACATTACTGGCCGCCGGTGACGGATTACCCAGACAATCCGGCATGGCGGTATTGGAAGAAGCTTGCGGCCCGGTGATGTAGCTGATGGTCAGGGTATCGCTCTTCTGGCCCATGGCACTCAGGCTGGTGGTATTGCCATTGCTCAGGGTAAAACTGCTGGTGCCACTGGCAATGCTCACCGCAGCCGACGCGCTCAGGCTGATCTGGCTGAAGCCATCCGACCCGGCACTACCCGATGCCGCAGACGTATTGATATGGTTGCAAGGCACCACCCAGTTGCCACTGGCATCGGTATTGCTATACGACGTTTCATCACAATAACCGGACTGCTTCAACAGACGGCCAATCACCGCCAGGCCAATGCGGCCGTTATCTGTCATCAGCGCATTGCCCGACTGCGCCGCCAGGGTTTGCTGGTTGGCGATAAAGATATTGGTCACTGCCAGCAGGATGAAAAAGCTGATGGTCACCGACACCATCAACTCCAGCATGGTGAAGCCCGCCTGCAAACGGAAGCTACCATGCAATGTGGACACAGGATGCTTGTTCATGGCTTCACCAATACCGACATTGACGCAGTCGCCGTCTGCGAAGCCACGCTGGTGGCCCGCTCCTGCCAGCTCACCGTCACCTGATAACCGAATGTCACACCACCACTGGACACCTTGCTGACTGCCAGCGCAGGGTTGCTCAGGCCGCTGCTGGCGGCAATGGCCTGCATCTCGGCCAGATCGAAGGCCGCACGGTTGGCTGGCGTGGTGGACGGACAATTGCTGGAGGCTGCATAACAGTTACCGCTATAACTACCCGAAGCGGTGGAGTAATCAGCCCCGGCATTGGCCCGGATACGGTCTGCCAGCTGCTCGGCCACCAGTGCCGCCTGCTGACGCCCGCTGCTCATGCTGGAATAGCGCAGATTATTCAGCTGCAAGGCGGCAACACCCAGCAAGCCAATGGCAACGATCACCAGTACCACCAGCACCTCGATCATGGTCACCCCGGCCTCATGCCGGATATTTCCTGGTATGGGACGGTTCATGGACAGGTCCCCAGATTCAGGCGTTGCGGGCGGCCATTGGCCAGAATGTTGACCTGTTGTGCCATGGTCGAACTCTTGCCTGTCACATCACAAATGGCAATCTTGGTGGTGGTTGTGGCTGCCGATCCGCCAGTACCGCTAGCCTGCAATTGCAACTGGCCACCGGGCAGATACTGGAAGGCTGTAGTCGCACTCGGGGTCACGGTGACATACAAGGAAGACGGAATCGAACCATGCACCACCAGCACCCCAGACGCTGTCGGGCTGCCGGTACGTTGATAGTCAATGAAGGATACCCAGCCGGAACTCCAGCTGGATGCGTCGCAACTCGGGACATTATTGCTGGTAGCCCCGGTGGAGGCACACACCACTACAGGTACACCCATGCGCATGGCGTTGCTGCGTGCATTCAGCAAGGTCACGTCAAAATCGGTGGCAGCTTGCTTGATCCGGTTCTCAGTCACAAACTGCGACATCGACGGCAGGGCAATGGTCAGTAAAATGGCAAACACCGCCATCACCACCACCACCTCGATCAAGGTAAAGCCACGCAGGCAGCGCGTCCCGGCCATGGTGGTTCTCAAGAAATTTCTACTTCATGAGCGTAAACCACCATAAAAACAGCAAAGAATTTTCCGACAGACGATAGTTTTTTTCTGATCAGCGGTACGCAGAGGGCAAAAGAATCCGTTGTCCGGAGGAAAGGTCAGCGGCAGGAAGGCAGTAACAGGAATCAGGACTGCCAGCATTGCGCATGGCTGTTACCGCAGCCAGAATGCACAAAGCCCAGCTCGGTTGAGCTGGGCTTCGAATGGGGAGTCTGGCGGTGTCCTACTTTCACATGGCGAATGCCACACTATCATCGGCGCTAAGGCGTTTCACGGTCCTGTTCGGGATGGGAAGG
>NZ_JAELUD010000047.1:0-33953 GCF_016429185.1 Aquitalea sp. ASV11 | reverse complement strand
AGGTCCGCCACGCTGTGCACATAGCCATACTCCACCAGCTTGTCGATATAACGCTCGCCCAGGCCATCGATATCCATCATGCGCCGGCCGGCAAAATGCTGGATAGCCTGGCTGCGCTGCGCCTGACAGGACAGTCCGCCGGAACAGCGGGCAATGGCTTCGCCTTCTTCGCGCACCACATGACTGCCGCATACCGGGCAATGGCTGGGCAGGCGATAGGCCGGGTACTGCGGTTCTTCACCCTGGCTGAACAGGTCGCCACCGGCTTGCGGGCGCATCGGGCGGCGCTCCAGCACCACGGCCACCACTTCGGGAATCACATCACCGGCACGGCGCACGATGACGCTGTCGCCAACGCGTACATCCTTGCGCCGCACTTCGTCTTCGTTGTGCAAGGTGGCGTTGGTCACCGTCACCCCACCGACAAACACCGCTTGCAAGCGTGCTACCGGGGTGATGGCACCGGTGCGCCCCACTTGCTCCTCGATGGCTTCCACCAGGGTGATGGCCTCTTCGGCCGGGAATTTGTGGGCAATGGCCCAGCGCGGCGCGCGCGACACAAAGCCCAGTTCCTCTTGCAAGGCGCGGCTATCCACCTTGTACACCACGCCGTCAATTTCGAACGGCAGCGCCGGACGGCGCTGCATGACCGTTTCGTAATAGCTGGCCAGGCCTGCCGCACCTTCCACTACCGGGCGCAAGTCTGCCGCCACCACCGGAAAGCCCAGCTGCTGCAGCCAGTCCATTTCTGCGGCATGTGTGGCGGGCCAGCTGGCACCTTCCACCTGGGCTATGGCATAGGCGAAAAAAGACAGCCGGCGCTGGGCGGTAATGCGGGAATCCAGCTGGCGCAGACTGCCCGCCGCCGCATTGCGCGGGTTGGCAAAGGTCTTGTCGCCACGGGCCAGTTGCTCGGCATTCAGGCGTTCGAAGTCCCGCTTGAACATCAGCACTTCACCACGCACCTCCAGCAAGGCCGGTGGCTGGCTGATGGCAAGTTTCAGGGGAATGGACTGAATGGTGCGGATGTTTTCCGTCACGTTTTCGCCGCTAATCCCGTCGCCACGGGTTGCCGCCTGCTCCAGCACGCCGTCACGGTACAGCAGGCTGATGGCCAGACCGTCAAACTTGGGCTCGGTGGCATAGCGGATCACCGGCTCGCCCAGCTCGCGGCGGATACGCTCGTCAAACTGGATCAGCTCGGCATGGCGCAGGTCAAAGTCAGCGGCCTGCATGTCGGAAAAGGCATTACCCAGCGACAGCATGGGCACGCGGTGGGTGACCTGGCTGAATGCCGGCAATGGCGCCCCCCCCACCCGCAAGGTGGGAGAGTCGGGGGTTTTCAGTTCCGGGTGGGCGTCTTCCAGCGCTTGCAATTCACGGAACAGCCGGTCGTATTCGGCATCCGGGACGCTGGGAGCATCCAGCACATAGTATTCGTGGCCATAGCGCGTCAGCAGTTGACGCAAGTCGCTGGCACGGGCAACAAGATCGTTGGTACTCATCACGTGGTCTCAAACAGAAAAAGGCCGGCATGAGCCGGCCTGCGTGCAATGGGTATCAGGCAAACAACCTGAGGGCAGCCACGCTGCCCGGCGCAATGCCCCGGTCATCCATGCTGCTGTAAATATGGACGAGTTGGTCACGGATGCGGGCCAGCCCCACATCGGACAGCACCCGGCGGTTGTCATCCACCAGCTGGGCATCAAACTCCGCAGCCAGTTGCTTGGCAAACAGCACGGCGCGGTCGAATACATCCACCCCGCCAGCGACACGCGGCACGTCGAACAGCAGGGTGAGCGCCGGGAAGGATTTGTCCAGCAGGGTATGGAAGGTGAAGGGCATCTGGTCTGCCGCCATCAGCGAATACAGGGTATTGCCGGAGTCGGCCAGATAGTGGAATGCGCCATCCGGCTCCAGCTGCAGGCCGCCGGCCTCGACGAAGCTGCGCAGGCGGGTGCCTTCCACAGCCACACGTGGCACCACGTTGATGCCGATCAGCACGTCCACATCGGCGCAGAAACGGTCCAGTTCGCGCGCGGCCACCAGCTTCTGCTGGCGTTGCGGGAAGCTGACTGCTGCATCGTGTTCTTCGGCAAAGCGGGAAACCTGCTGGCAAAAGCCGGCCAGTTCCGGTTCGGTGACGGCACCGCTGCGGTCCACCATCTGCATGCCGATGTTGATCTGCTTGTAGCGGGTACCCGGCACTGCTTCGGCCGGTTTCCACAAGCCCTTTTCGGTGCGGCCGATGATGTGGGTGCGCTTGCCTACATTGAAACGCGGCATGGCGGCCAGTTCGTGCGGCTCGTGGAAAACCACCTCGGCGATGAAGTCCAGCGAGGGGTCAAGCAAGGCTGCGACCAGTGCCTGGTGATCGGCCGATTCGAAGCCGCTATTCTCTTCGTCATCACGCGCGGGCAAGGGCATGGGTTCGGGCTGCGGCACCGGGCGTTCGACCGCTGCGGGCATGATCAGGCTGGTATCTTCCGGAATTTCCGGTTCGAATGGTTCGTCGTCGTATGCCGCCGGAACATGGACGCTGTCAGCCAGCACCGGTTCCATACGGTCGGCACGCACACCGTCACGCACGTTGTTTTTAGGGACATTCAGCAGTACGTCGTCATGAGGGCGCGCAAAAGCCTGGCTGGCCTTCTTGCGAAAGCGCCACTCTTGAAAAACATTGAATCCGAACACCAGGGCAATCACTGCCACGCCCAATATCAATACACCAATCTGCAATTCGCTCATTAGGCCGTCCGCGTTAAGGCGAATAATTTGCCAATAGTATAACGAAAGCGGGCCCGTGCAGGCTATGTCTGGCGCAAACTTGCAGCGTTTGTGCGCTTAACCGCCGGTCATCGACATGATACGGATGAGTTTGCCCGGCTTTTCGCGGAATTCGTGGCGCTCGGGTTTCAGTTCGATCGCCTCCCGGATAGCCATTTCCAGTCCGGCATCGCTGATCCCTGCCCGTAACAGCGGGCGTAGTGCGAAGCGTTCTTCCTGGCCAAGGCACATATAGAGTGTGCCATCTACTGACAGCCGTACCCGATTGCAAGTTGCACAGAAGTGCTGGGATATCGGCGTAATCACCCCCAGGGTGAAAGCACCATCGGCACTGCGCCAATAGCGGGCAGGACCTCCGCCCAGCTCCAGGCTTTGCGGTAGCAGGTCAAAGCGCTGGCGCAGTTGCTCCAGTACGGGCTGCAAATCCAGGTAACTGGTGTTGCGACCGGTATCGCCCATCGGCATGGCTTCAATCAGCCGCAGGATAAAGCCGTGCTCGATACAGAAACCCACCATGGTTTCAATATCGGCCTCATTGATGCCTTTCATGGCGACCATATTGATCTTGATCGGAGAGAGGCCCGCCGCCTTGGCAGCCTGCAGGCCAGCCATGACCTGCGGCAGACTGTCCTGCCCGGTGATGCTGTTGACGCATTCGCGGCGCAAGGAATCCAGACTGACATTCACCCGGTTGACTCCCGCCGCATGCAAGGATTCCGCATGACGCGCAAGCTGGGTGGCATTGGTACTGAGCGAGAGGTCCTGCAACCCGGGCAGCGCAGCCAGGCTGGCCGCCAGCTGCGGCAGGTTGCGCCGCAACAGGGGCTCGCCTCCGGTCAGGCGGACCCGACGCGTACCCAGACGGACAAACGCGGCCACCACGCGGGTGATTTCCTCAAAGGTCAGCCAGTGCTCCGGTTCTTCGAAGTCCTTGAATCCTTTGGGAATGCAATAACTGCAGCGCAAGTCGCAACGGTCGGTCACTGACAGGCGGAGATAATCGATACTGCGGCCAAAACGATCCTGCAGAGTGTTCATGATGTTGCTGCCGGGTTGTAGGGTGTTAAACCGATTGCACACAAACGGATAGTATTCAGAATAGCGATTTCTTTTCCTTGCCGACAGTCATCAGGAATTATTTTCGTTTAGTACAGTCAATCTGCGCCGGGATGCAGCTGTGGCGTTTTTGTTGCTACGACGAGAATTATTCTCGAATGGCTTGTTATTTTGTACTAACAAGAACTATACTGATCAAAACAAAGGTTGCATCATGCCTCATGCTAACAAGGAGCTGTCCCTGTCTGTCATTCGTGAATTGGCCCGGACTTACCAGGCATTCGAACAATTATCGGCCTTCCACATCCGGCAGATGGATCTCACCCCGCCACAATTTGACGTTGTGGCGACCTTGGGGAATACACCCGGGATGAGCTGCAAGGAGCTGTCGGAAAAAACGCTGATTACCAAGGGCACGCTGACGGGTGTCATTGACCGTTTGATCGACAAGGGCATCGTCACCCGCTGCACGCTGGAGCAGGACCGTCGCAGCGTGATGGTGGCTCTGACAGCGCAGGGCGATGCTTTGTTCCAGCAGGTTTTTCCGGCTCATCTTGCATTCATGAAGCCTGCATTTGAGTTGCTGGAGCCTGCCGACATGACTGAGCTTTGCCAGCAGCTGGCCCGCTTGCGCGCAGCCTTCAACCAAGTACTGGAGCAAAAGAAAAATGAAACCGAATGAACGCTACGCGCCGCCAGCCATTTTGCTGCACTGGCTGATTGCCGGCCTGATCATTGCCACCTTCATCTGGGGGCTGGTGGTGTCCGACATGCCGCTCTCCCCGGCCAAGTTCAAATATATCGCCTGGCACAAATGGGCTGGCATCTCGGTTCTGGCCCTGGTTGCCGTGCGGCTACTGGTTCGTTTGTTCAAGCGCCCGCCGGCGCTGCCGGCCCATATGAACAGCATGGAACGTTTGCTGGCACACGGTGGTCACCTGGCTCTCTACCTGCTGATGTTTGCCGTGCCGCTGACCGGCTGGCTGATGAGCTCCGCCTATGGCTTCCCGGTGGTGCTGTTCAAACTGGTGCCATTGCCGGATCTGGTGGCACAGGACGAACAACTGGCCGCCACGCTGAAAACCGTGCATGAAACCCTTAACTGGCTCATGGCAGCCTGTGTGGTCGGCCATGTACTGGCAGCAGTGAAACATCATGTGGTGGACAAGGACGGCATGCTCTATCGCATGAGCCTGCGCGGCCCCCGTCAATAAAACCGTTAACTGGAGCAAGAATGCGCATGCAACAACTGAAACTGATGGCAGCAGCCCTGATTGTTGCCGCCCCGCTGACCCAGGCCGCCGCACTGGATGCCGGCAAGAGCCAGATCAACTTCACCATGAAACAGCTGAATGTTCCGGTGAATGGCAGCTTCAAGAAGTTCAGCGGCAATGTGGTGCTGGACCTGAAAAAGCCTGAAGCAGGCAAGGCGGACATCACCATCGACACAGCCAGCATCAGCCTGCCCACTGCAGAAGCCGTGGGCGAGTCCAAAAAAGCCGACTGGTTCAATGTGGCCAAATTCCCCACTGCGCGCTTTGTCAGCAGCAGCATCAAGCCGCTGGGTGGTGGCAAATTGCAGGTTACGGGCAAGCTGACCATCAAGGGCAATACCCGTGATGTGACTGCGCCGTTCACCGCACGCCAGGAAGGTGGTCTGACCGTGGTGGAAGGTGTACTGCCGGTTTCGCGCCTGGCTTACAAGATTGGTGAGGGCGACTGGGCCGATACCGGCACAGTGGCTGATGAAGTGCAAATCAAGTTCAAAGTGGCCATTCCGGCCAGCAAATAAACACTCAGGAGAGTTGAAGTCATGATGAAGAAAGCCCTGTTCGCTGCCGTGTTCTCTGCCATTGCAGGTGCTGCCGTTGCAGCTCCGGTAAGCTATAGCGTTGATCCGACCCACACCGTGGCCCAGTACGATGTGCGCCACCTGGGTTTCTCGGTACAGTCCGGTGTGTTCACCAAGGCCGCCGGCACTGTAGTGCTGGATACCGAAGCCAAGAAGGGTGCTGTTGATATCACCATCGATACCAACTCCCTGCAAACCTATCTGGCCGCCCGTGACAACCACCTGAAGAGCAAGGATTTCTTCAACGTGGCCCAGTTCCCCACCATCACCTTCAAGTCGACCGACCTGAAGTTTGCCGGTGACAAGCTGACTGCCGTGAATGGCAACCTGACCATTCTGGGCGTAACCAAGCCGGTTACCCTGACCGTTACCAACTTCGGCGGCGGCAAGAACCCGATGAGCGGCCAGGAAACCTATGGTGCCAACGCAGAAACCACCATCAAGCGTAGCGATTTCGGCATGAAAACCTTCCTGCCGGCCATTGCTGACGACGTGACCCTGAAAGTAGCCATCGAAGCTGTCAAGGCTCAGTAAGCAGCAACAGGTCTCATAAGGAAAAAACCCGCTACGGCGGGTTTTTTCTTGCCCAGCAAATGTACGTTCAGACAGCGTCTGCCGACTGCTGCAAGAGTGGTGGAAGACAGCGCAACACCCACTGCCGCTGCTGGTCGTAGGCATGTGCCAGCTGCAACACCGCCATGTCGTCATGTGGCCGCCCGATGATCTGCAAGCCCATGGGCAAACCCTGACTGCCAAAGCCGACCGGTACATTCATCACCGGCAAACCAGCCATGGTGGGACCAATCACCACCTCCATCCAGCGGTGATAGCTGCTCATTGCTCGCCCGGCAATCATCCGTGGCCAATGCTGTTCCAGTGCGAAGGGGTAAACCTGGGCACTGGGCAAAAGCAGGAAGTCGTAGTTCTCGAACATACGCAGCACGGCGCGATACCAGTCGCTGCGGATACGGGATGCGCGGTAGACATCCAGCGCAGTCAACTGCAAACCGCCTTCTATCTCCCACAGCAATTCAGGCTTGAGCTGGCAACGGCGTGCCGGGTCCTGATAATCGGCATACAGGCTGCCAGCCATCAGCCAGTGGCGGTGCACCTCCCAGCTTTCCCACAAGCTGGATGGATCAAAATCGATAGTGCAGGCCTCCACGGAACAACCCAGCGCGGTGAAATCGGGCAGCACAGACTCACATTGCGACAACACACCCTGCTCCATCGGCAAATAACCATTCCAGTCTCCCAGCCAGCCCAGGCGACAAGCACGGAAATCACGCCCCAACGCCTGCTCGTGCAAGGTCCGGGCGGAGGACAGCGGTGCGCGCGGATCCGGCCCCATCTGGGTGCGTAACAAGGCAAGGATGTCCGGAACATTGCGTCCCATCGAACCTTCGGTAGCCAGTTGCTGCAAGAACAACTCCGGAGACGGGCCTAGTGGCACCGCTCCCCAGCTGGGGCGAAAGCCGAATACATTGTTGAATGCCGCAGGATTTCGCAGGGAACCCATCATGTCGCTGCCATCGGCCACGGGTAGCATGCGCAAGGCCAGGGCTACCGCAGCGCCACCACTACTGCCTCCGGCGCAGCGACCAGGATCGTAGGCATTACCAGTGGCGCCGAACACGGCATTATAAGTATGCGAACCGGCACCGAACTCGGGCGTATTGCTCTTGCCGATGACAATGGCACCAGCGCTACGCATGCGCGCCACCATGATGCTGTCCGCTGCAGGAACATGATTCTGATACAAGCGCGAACCCATGGTGGTGGGGATGCCCTGCGTGGCGGACAGGTCCTTGATGGCTTGTGGCATGCCGTGCATCCAGCCACGCGACTTGCCGGCATGCAGTTCGGCATCACAGTGTGCAGCCTGTTGCAGCAAGTCCTCTTCAGCCTGCAAGGACACCAGCGCGTTGACCCGGGGATTGAGCAAGGCGATATGGGACAGATAAGCCTGCATGACCTCGATGCAGGAATAGTGGCGCTGATGGATGGCATCTGACAATTCCAATGCATCCAGCGCCACGATCGGATTGAGAGAGGATGTACAGGCCAGCATGAAAACTCCTGAAAGATAGATGCAAATGCAGTTAAACCGCAGAAAGCGACGACCGAGGGCTACACATCAACTGCGAATAGCAAACAGCGCAACGCCATGATCGCGGTACAGCCCGATATGCCGGATGGGCCTCGCACACGCAGTGTCAGGACGGATGCTGGCCAACAGGAATAGCGTCTGGCCGTGGCTGCGTCCCGGCCTCTGCTTTTGGCAGGTAGTAGCAGGCCACCACACCCAAGGCTGTGGAAAACAACAGATAGTAAACAGGGGCAATGGGTGAACCGGTGGCGCCGGACAGCCAGGTAACGATGAATGGCGCAAATCCGCCAAAGAGCATCACGGCCAGGTTGTAGCCGATGGAAACCCCGGTAGAACGCACCTTGACCGGAAATAACTCCGAAACCGCCGTGGGCGCCGGGCCAAAACTCAGGCCCAGCAAGGTGCAGAACAGCAGTTGAACCAGAAACAAACGCTCGATTCCGGGTGCGGCTGCCAACCAGGAAAAGCCGGGATAGACCGCCAATAGCAAGCCGACATAAGGCCAAAGCAGCAATGGGCGGCGCCCGATGCGATCCGACAGGGCACCAGACAGCGGAATCAGCACTGTCATCCAGGCGACAACCAGCATCTGAATGGAAAACACCTGATCCAGCGGCAAGCCGAACTGGCGATGCGCATAAGCTGGCATGTTCACCAGCAATACATAGAAAGCAGCGGTTCCGGGTATGGTGAGTCCGATGGTGAGCAGGATCTGACGACGATTCTGCTGCAAGGCAGCCGGCATGCTGGGGGCTTCATCGCTGCTCCCGGCTTGTGCGGCATCGACGAACGCCTCGGTTTCATCCATGTAGCGGCGTATCCACAAGCCCACCGGGGCAATCAGCAGCCCCACGACAAAAGGCAGCCGCCAGCCCCAGTTCTCCAGTTGGCCCTGATCCAGATTGTGGGTAATCAAGGCCCCCATTCCTGCGCCGCCCAGAATGGCCAGCATCTGGCCAACCAGTTGCCAGGAACCATACAAGCCACGTTGATGCGGTGGAGCCGCTTCAACCAGAAATGCCGTAGCGCTGGCGTATTCGCCGCCGGTGGCAAAACCCTGCAGCAAGCGGGCCAGCACGATGAGAAAGGGTGCGGCAATGCCGATTGCAGCATAGGGTGGCGCGCAGGCGATCAGCAGCGAAACCAGCGCCATGATGGCCATGATCAGTTGCATGGCGGCCTTGCGGCCTTTGCGATCGGCATAGATGCCCAGCAGCACCCCACCGACTGGCCGCATGAAGAAGCCGACCCCGAAAGTGGCGGTTGCCATCAGCAAGGAAATGAATTCATTGCCATCTGCCGGGAAAAACAGTTTGGAAATGATGCTGGTCATGAAGCCGTAGACAATGAAGTCATACCACTCCAGCGTATTACCGATAACGGCGGCAAGAATCTGTCGTTTGCGGGAAACCGGTTTATGCGTACTGTTCACCTTGCCACCTCCAGCCAGCTGATTGGACTATTGCTCCAGGCCGACAGCGCACAAGCATCGAACAGGAACAAGCGGACGAAACAGTCCTGCAAGGTAGAGAGGGATCAAATCGTATGCTACTGGCCTATCTGCCAAGCCCAGAGCAGCCATGCGCAAGCGGACTGACTGCAAATCAGGCAGGAATGGTCAGCAAGGGATTGATATTGAAAACAAACAGATGTGGACTCGCCTGATTGGCGAGCACCATTTCAGGGACTGCGCGCACCGGCAGTAGCCGGTAGCAAGAACAGGAAGAATCAGGATGAGCAGGCTCAAGCCGTAGGGGTTTGAGCCTGTAGCAGAAATCAGCTGTTGCGCGATGCGTGCTTGCGCTTTTCCTTTTCGCTGAGCATGGCCTCGCGGGCGGCAGCCTTCTGGGCTGCCAGTTCCTTGGCGCGTTTTTCCCACACCACCCATTCTTGCGGACGTTCCAGCGTGATGCGACCGGTATTGCCATCGCGAAAATCGGTGAGCACGATTTCAGCCGCTTTCTGGATATTGACGCGACCGCCGCCCAGCATGGCACCACGCTTGCGGCCTATCATTTCCAGCACCTGCCAGTCCTGCAGGCCATCCACATCATCCAGCTTGTAGCGGGCGGTCAGTTCAGGGACATAGTGTTGCAGCAGGTATTTGAGCAGCTCCAGCGACACTTCTTCCTCGTCCATGGCATTGCGGCCAACGGCACCACTGGCGGCCAGATTGTAGCCACCTTCTTCCACTTCGATCTTGGGCCACAGCATGCCGGGGGTGTCGTACAGCTCGACGTCATCGGCCAGGATAATGCGCTGCTCGTTCTTGGTGACGCCAGGCATATTGCCGGTCTTGGCTATCTTGCGGCTGCTCATGCTGTTGATCAGCGTGGACTTGCCGACATTGGGAATACCGCAAATCAGTACACGCAGCGGCTTGTCCAGCCCGCCACGGTTGGGTGCCAGTTCGCGACAGGCTGCCACCAGCTTTTGTGACGGCGCGCGCTCGCCGGCATCCAGGCCAATGGCCTGGGTCTGCTTTTTGGCGCGATACCATTCCAGCCACTGGCTGGTGATGGCGGGGTCGGCCAGGTCTTGCTTGTTGAGGATCATCAGGCGCGGCTTGCCCTTGGCCATGCGCGCCAGCATCGGATTGGCGCTGGACGCCGGCAAGCGCGCATCCAGCATTTCGATGACCACATCGATTTCTTTCAGGCGCTCCATCACATCTTTGCGCGCCTTGTTCATGTGGCCGGGAAACCATTGAATTGCCATGCTTTAACGCTTTCTTAACGGGTCCAGTAAATAACTCAGTCCATTGTGGTCTATCTCCTGCATCAATTGCAGCAGACGTCCGATCTCACTCTTGGGAAAACCCTCGCGGGCAAACCAGTTGAGGTAATTGCCGGGCAAATCACAAATCAGTACACCCTGGTGTTTGCCAAAGGGCATTGCGGTGGTAACCAGACGCTGCAGATCTTCTTGTTGCATGCTTTCAGACCGGACTGAAGGAGGCGCATTGTGCCAAAGGCTGCCATTTTACGCCACAGCCTTGTTTTGTCGGACTTTTATTGTCGAGTTGCCGGATTTGACCTGCGACAAGTGCCGTTGTCATTTTTCTGTCGAAAACGGGCGTGGACGGGATAGCATGATGGCCATTCGTTACCGGGGTCTGGTCGGTTCCGATTGCGACCGCAATGCGAAGTCAGTTCAGTGATAGCGACGTAGGTTCTTTAGCGCAGGCAGCGTGCCCATGCATGCTGGCACATGGCAGCAGGGGTAGCCTGCTTTCGCGCTCAAGGCCTCTTTGGGCAGCCCGCTCTGGTTGCCCTTCTTTTTTTGCTCAGTGCGGCAGTGCCTTGCCGTCATTCAAGGCCAGAATGCCGCGCAATACCCGGTACAGCCCCCACAGCCAGGTCAGTCCCCAAATGGCCAGACCAACAAATATCCATACCAGTGCATAGCCGACAATTGTGCCCAGCAAACAGAACCAGAAAGTGCTGATTTGCCAATCGAAATGGCTTTCGTACAGCGTTCCCTGACAATCATCGCGCTTGAGATAATTTATGATCACCGCCACCACCATGGGCAGACCGGTAAACAGACTGATGCCTTGCAAGATATAAACCAGCAAGGTGAGATTGTTCAGCCGGCGCTCATCGTCGCGAGTGAATAAATCCATGCTTGTCTTTCAGTTGCTGGCCGGGGCCTGCAGGCGCTGCCACAGCGGCTGCAAGCGGTCGCGGCATTGCTGGGCGGCCAGGCGCGATGCCATGAACAAGGATTGCATGCCATGCGCCACACCAACCATGCCGCTCATGCGCTGGCGGCTCCAGCCCTGCAACATGCCCCGATTACGCTGGGGAGCAGTCAACAAAACCGGTGCAGCCGTGGGCAGGGTCATGTGCAGCTGATCAGACAGCATCCGCAGGCGGCGGTTGGCTTCGTCCAGCAGGCTCAGCTCCGGCAGCGTAACCGCAACATGACTCAAGGCGAGGACGGCAATACGGGCAGCCAGCCAGTCGGCTTCGTCGGCGAAGCGACTGGGCGAACGAGTGCTTTTGCTGCGCAGCGAAGACAGCAACATGGCCAGGGCGCGGATGTCCGGCAGCAGGGATTCCAGTACCGGGGTGGCGGAAGTCTGATCGTGGTGCTGCAAGGTGTGATACAGGCTGTCCGTCTGCGGGGCGATGGTGTTGGCCAGCGCCTCACCATCGGTCAACAGGGTTACGGACCATACGGCGCCGTCCAGCACCAGATTGGCGCTTTCTCGGGCGATTTGCCTTGCATCACTGACTTCATTCATGACCTGGATCTCCAGTCTGCTTGCCTGGGTGGGTCCGGCGCCTGCTTTGTCTGGAAATAACAAATGCCGCCGGATTGACCGCGGCGGCATTGTTCGGGTTTGTTCGTTCTCTGTTACTTTTTACTGCTGCAGAGACGCCCCTTGGAGCCGCCGTGATGTGCGGTACCAATAAAAATAGGCGTTAAAGACTGCGGAAAAAGTAATCATGTCGACCATCCTGCCAACAAGGGCAGTGGGCTGTCAAGGCAGAATGCAAGAAATCGTTGCATTGCACAAAAAAACCCGGCCAAGGCCGGGTTTTTGCAACAGCAATACTGCGCGCTGCTTACATATTGGGATAGTTGGGACCGCCACCACCTTCCGGGGTGCACCAGTTGATGTTCTGGCTGGGGTCCTTGATATCACAGGTTTTGCAATGCACGCAGTTCTGCGCATTGATTTGCAGGCGCGGGCTGCCCTCTTCCTGACCGACAATTTCATACACGCCGGCCGGGCAGTAGCGCTGTTCGGGTGCATCATACTTGGCCAGATTGAAGCTGATCGGCACGCTGGCATCTTTCAGCTTCAGATGCGCGGGCTGATCTTCGCTGTGATTGGTATTGGAAATGAACACCGAGGACAGGCGGTCGAAGGTCAGCACCCCATCCGGCTTGGGATAGTCAATGCGCGTGCATTCGCTGGCCGGGCGCAGGGCTTCGTGGTCGGCATGTTTATGACGCAGCGTCCACGGGGCCTTGCCACGGAACAGGAAGGTGTCGATGGCCGAGTAGATCATGGCCGGCCACAGGCCCCAGCGGAAGGACGGGCGGATATTGCGCACCTGGTGCAGTTCTTCGTGCAGCCAGCTTTGCTTGAAGCTGGCCGAGTAAGCGCTTGCTTCCAGCCCCTGGGCTTCCGGATTGGCCTGCAGCAAGGCAAACACGGCATCGGCCGCCAGGATGGCGGACTTCATCGCGGTGTGCGTGCCCTTGATCTTGGGCACATTGAGGAAGCCGGCGGTATCGCCTACCAGCAAGCCACCGGGGAAGGTGAGCTTGGGCAGACTCTGGATGCCGCCTTCGGACAGGGCGCGCGCGCCATAGCTCAGGCGACGGCCACCCTCGAACACCCCCTTGATGGCCGGGTGGGTCTTGAAGCGCTGGAATTCCTCGAACGGCGACAGGTAGGGGTTGGTGTAATCCAGCCCCACCACATAGCCCACCACCACCTGGTTGTCTTCCAGGTGGTACATGAAGGAGCCGCCGTAAGTTGCGGTATCCACCGGCCAGCCCACGGTATGGGTGATGGTGCCGGGCTTGTGGTTTTCCGGTTTGACTTCCCACAATTCCTTGATGCCGATGCCGTAGGTTTGCGGGTCGGCACCGTCACGCAGGCCAAAGCGCTCGAACAGCATCTTGGTGAGCGAGCCGCGACAGCCTTCGGCAAAAATGGTCTGTTTTGCCCACAGCTCCATGCCGGGTTCGCCCGGCTGGTCGCCGTTCTTGCCGGTGCCCATGGCACCGGTGGCCACGCCCTTGACCGAGCCGTCGGCATGATAGAGCACTTCTGCGGCGGCAAAACCGGGGTAGATTTCCACACCCAGGGCTTCGGCCTGCTCGCCCAGCCAGCGGCAGAAATTACCGAGGCTGACAATGTAGTTGCCGTGATTGTGCATCTGCGGCGGGGTCGGCAGCTGGATGGACTCGGTTTCCGTCAGGTAGAGGAAACGGTCGGACAGCGCCGGGGTATTCAGCGGTGCACCTTTCTCTTTCCAGTCCGGGATCAGCTCGGAAAGCGCCCCGGTTTCGATCACGGCACCGGACAGGATATGTGCGCCGATTTCCGAGCCTTTTTCCAGCAGACAGACACTGATTTCCTGGCCGTTCTGTTCGGCCACTTGCTTCAGGCGAATCGCGGCAGACAGCCCGGCAGGGCCGCCGCCGACGATCACCACGTCGTATTCCATATAATCGCGTTGCACCACATCTCCTTTGCGCCCGGAGGGCTGTCCTTATTAGCTGGCAGTCATCATGCAATGAAGCAGCCACGCTCGTCAAAATCAAACAAGCGTTTAAACGGTGCCTTGCTCACGCAGTGTGGCAATCGTGGCAGCGTCGTAGCCCAGCGCGCGCAGTACGTCGTCGGTATGTTCACCCAGTTTGGGAGGGGCCTGATTGTACTCGACCGGCGTACCGGAAAGTTTGATCGGACACCCTACCAGGGGCACATTTTGCCCCACACTGTCCTGCATGTGTATTTCCATGCCGCGATGGCGAATCTGCGGATCGCGGAAGGCCTCGTCCACTGTGTTGATCGGGCCACAGGGCACTCCAGCCTCATCCAGCCGTTTCAGCCATTGTTCGCGGGTATTGCCCATGAAGGCTTCGGCCAGCAAGGGTACCACGCTGTCGCGATGCTTCACCCGTTGCGGATTGCTGGCAAAGCGTTCGTCATCAGCCAGTGCCGGCAGGCCGATGACCTGGCATACCGCACGGAATTGCTTGTCGTTGCCGCAAGCCAGAATGAAATGGCCATCGGCGCAGGCAAACACCTGATACGGCACGATGTTGGCGTGGGCATTGCCCAGCCGTGGCGGCACTTGCTGGCCAATCAGCCAGTTCATATTGATATTGGCCAAGGACGCCAGCGCGCAATCAAACAAGGCCATGTCAATGTACTGGCCCTTGCCACTGCTCTGGCGCGCAATGATGGCCGCCAGAATGGCATTGCTGGCATAGATGCCGGTGAACAGGTCGGTGACCGCCACGCCCACCTTGTGCGGTTCGCCATTGGCGGGGCCGGTGATGCTCATCAGGCCGGACATGCCCTGCACGATATAGTCGTAGCCGGGCAGCTCGGCATAAGGGCCATCCTGACCGAAGCCGGTGATGGAGCAATACACCAGCCGCGGATTGAGCTGGCTGAGGCTGTCGTAGTCCAGCCCGTATTTTTTCAGCCCGCCCACCTTGTAGTTTTCAATCACCACGTCGGCATCGCGTGCCAGCGCACGGACAATTTCCTGCCCTTCCGGCTTGGTGATATCGACAGTTACCGAGCGCTTGCCGCGGTTGGCACACAGAAAGTAGGCCGCCGTGCCATCAGGCAAACTGGGCGGTGCCCATTGTCGGGTATCGTCACCGGCACCGGGACGCTCCACCTTGAGCACTTCGGCACCCAGATCGGCCAGCAACTGGCCTGCCCACGGCCCGGCCAGTACCCGGGAAAGATCCAGAACCTTGATGCCTGCAAGTGCGCCCGCCATGGTGTTCTCCTGATTGATTCGTTAGTGGCCGTCTGGCGGCCGGATGGACAGTGTGATGCCGCCGCTTAAGCAGCCACATGACAGTGTTCACCAAAAAAAGGGCCCGGTAAGCACCGGGCCTCGCAAGGACAGACAGGAACCAACAACGGGGGCAGGTGGAGCCACACCCCCGCTGTGCTATCAGGCAAATGCCTGAATACCGGTCTGGGCGCGGCCCAGAATCAGGGCATGCACATCGTGCGTGCCTTCATAAGTGTTGACGGCTTCCAGGTTCATCACGTGACGGATGACGTGGAATTCGTCGGCAATACCATTACCGCCGTGCATGTCGCGGGCGATGCGGGCGATGTCCAGCGACTTGCCGCAGTTGTTGCGCTTGATCAGCGAAATCATTTCCGGCGCGGCCTTGCCTTCGTCCAGCAAGCGGCCCACACGGATGGCAGCCTGCAAGCCCAGGGCGATTTCGGTCTGCATATTGGCCAGTTTCAGCTGGATCAGCTGGGTAGCAGCCAGCGGGCGGCCAAACTGCTTGCGGTCCAGCGTGTACTGGCGTGCAGCGTGCCAGCAGAACTCGGCGGCACCCATGGCACCCCAGGCAATGCCGTAACGGGCCTTGTTCAGGCAGCCGAACGGGCCTTTCAGTCCTTTCACGCCCGGCAGGATGGCATCTTCCGGCACCAGCACTTCGTCCATGACGATTTCACCGGTAATGGAAGCGCGCAGGCTGAACTTGCCGTGAATCTTCGGTGCGGACAGGCCTTTCATGCCCTTTTCCAGCACAAAGCCGCGGATTTCGCCTTCGTCATCCTTGGCCCATACCACGAACACATCGGCCACCGGGCTGTTGGTGATCCACATCTTGCTGCCGGACAGCACATAGCCGCCATCGACCTTGCGGGCGCGGGTTTTCATGCCGGCCGGGTCGGAACCGGCATCCGGTTCGGTCAGGCCAAAACAGCCTACCCATTCGCCGGTGGCCAGCTTGGGCAGGTATTTGTCTTTCTGTGCTTCCGAGCCGTAGGCCCAGATCGGGTGCATCACCAGGCTGGACTGCACGCTCATGGCCGAGCGGTAGCCGGAGTCGACGCGTTCCACTTCACGCGCCACCAGGCCGTAGGCCACGTGGCTGAGGCCGGCACAGCCGTAGCCGTCGATGGTGCAGCCCAGCAGGCCCAGTTCGCCCATCTCGCTCATGATTTCGCGGTCGAAGCGTTCTTCACGGTTGGCCGTCAGCACGCGCGGCAGCAGGCGGTCCTGACAGTAGGCTTCGGCAGTCTGCTGGACCAGGCGCTCTTCTTCGGTCAGCTGGTCGGCCAGCAGGAAGGGGTCTTCCCAGGCAAAGGGTGCGCGGCTGTTGGATGCGGCCATCGAGAGTTCTCCTTGATTAGCTTGTTCCGCATTGCGGAATTGCGTTTTACATTGCAGAATAGACTAGCAACTCCAAAATCGGCTGTAAAGCGTTTTCTTTTACCGGCGTCGCAAGCAGGCTATCCTTGCCGCTCGCGCCAGACAGCCCGGAAGGAAAATCCGGGCCATCCATACAGAATCGAGGAATGCAATGCAGGAAGAAGATGACAAGGACCGACTGTTCGTTACCGCGCTGGCGCGTGGCCTGCAGGTGATGGCCGCGTTCCGGCCGGGCGAGTCGGCACTGTCCAATCTGGAAATTGCCAAACGCACCGGCTTGCCCAAGTCCACGGTATCGCGGCTGACCTACACCCTGACCACGCTGGGCTATCTGTCCCAGGACGAACACAGCGGCTTTTACCGGCTGGGCGTGGCCTTGCTGGCACTGGGTTCGGTAGTGCTGGCCAGTTACGACATCCGCCAGGTGGCCGGGCCGCTGATGCGGGAGTTTGCGCTGGAGAACAATGTTTCCATCAGCCTGGCCATGCGCGACGGCACCGACATGGTTTATCTGGAAACCTACCGCAGCCAGTCGCGCGTCAGCGTGCAACTGACCGTGGGCTCGCGCGTGCCGATTGCCACCACCGCCATCGGCCGGGCTTTTTATGCCGGGCTGCCGGTGAATGTGCGCCAGCAACTGGATGGCGAGCTGGCCACACGCTATGGCGAACGCTGGCCAGAGTTGCAGCAACGGCTGCAACAGGCGATTGAGGAATACCAGCGCTGTGGCTACTCGGCATCATTCGGGGAATACGAGCCGGACGTGATGGCTGTTGGCGTACACCTGCCCTCGCCCACTCCCGGCCAGCCTCCGATGAGCCTGAACGCCAGTGGCCCGGCCTTTGCCTTCAGCGCCGAAGTGATGCAACAGCAAGTGGCACCAGCGCTGATTGCCTTGCGCCAGCGCATCGTGCCTGTGGCCTGAGGCGTTACACGAGATAGCAAAAAGCCGCCAACAGGCGGCTTTTTTTGCGGGCAGGGCGGAATTCAGGCGCTCTGGATGTAATGCACCAGCTGGTTGATGACCTGCTCCTGCTCCTTGATGGTGGCGTGAACCAGATCGCCAATCGACAGCATGCCCAGCACCGTTTTGCCTTCCAGCACCGGCAGGTGGCGGATGTGCTTTTCGGTCATCAGCGCCATGCATTGGTCGGAATTCTGTTCCGGTGTGACATACACCACCTTGCTGGTCATGATCTCGCGGATGCGGGTGCCAGCAGAAGTACGCCCCTGCAGCACAATCCGACGCGCATAGTCCCGTTCGGAGAAAATCCCGACCACTTCGCCGCCCTCCATCACCAGCACCGCGCCGATATCATGTTCTGCCATCACCTGTAATGCCTGAAATACGGTACTTTCCGGCGTAACGGTAACCAGTACCCGCCCGGACTTTTGCTCCAGCAACTGTCTGACTGTCTGCATTGCACCCTCCTCATCGGCCAAGAGAACCTGAAACAGGCTGTTTCAATACTATAGAACAAGTTTGATCAACAACATGGCTGGCGGCAGGGCAAGAAAAAGGCCGGCGGGCATGACGCCCCCGGCCTGGTCTATTCAATGCAGGGGTTCAACTGGCGCGAATCATGGTGCCCACGCCGTCATCGGTCATGATTTCCAGCAGCAGTGCATGCGGTACGCGACCGTCAATGATGTGTACGGTGTTCACGCCGCTGCGGGCGGCATCCAGTGCCGAGCTGATCTTGGGCAGCATGCCGCCGTGGATGGTGCCATCGGCAAACAGGGCATCCACTTGCTGGGCGGACAAGCCGGTCAGGAGCTTGCCTGCCTTGTCCAGCACGCCGGGGGTATTGGTCATCAGGATCAGCTTTTCGGCATTCAGGGTTTCCGCCAGCTTGCCCGCCACCAGATCGGCATTGATATTGTAGGCTTCGCCATTGGCACCCACACCGATAGGCGCCACTACCGGGATGAAATCCTGGCGATCCAGCAAGGACACCAGCGACGGGTCGATGCTGGAAATTTCACCAACCTGGCCGATGTCGATCTTTTCATCGCTCTCATCGCTGAGGAACATCTTTTCCGCACGGATGAAGTGGCCGTCCTTGCCGGTCAGGCCAACAGCCTTGCCACCATGGGTGTTGATCAGCGACACGATTTCCTTGTTCACCAGGCCGCCCAGCACCATTTCCACCACGTCCATGGTTTCCTGGTCGGTCACGCGCATACCCTGGATGAACTTGCCTTCCTTGCCGACACGCTCCAGCAGCTCGTTGATTTGCGGGCCACCGCCATGCACCACCACCGGGTTGATGCCCACCAGCTTGAGCAACACGATGTCCTTGGCAAAGCCTTCCTTGAGCGCGTCGTCGGTCATGGCATTGCCACCGTACTTGATCACGATGGTCTTGCCGGAAAAACGGCGGATATACGGCAGGGCCTCGGCGAGAACCAACGCTTTTTCAGCGGCATTTACAGACACAACGATCTCCTTCTGCAGGGTGAAGGCCGGAAGCGCTCCGGCCATGGGCGACAATGTGTTGCATTCTAATCAATCAAACTACTGAACACTGATTTATTAATTGTATTGACCACTGCTTTGCACTACATTGCACAGCATTAATGAACAGGCATTCAGATAAATCCATGACAGAAAACTGCCCTATCGCACGCTGGCGCAGAAAAAAGGAAGCCCGCCCGGCCGAAATTCTGGACGCAGCACTGATCCAGTTTGTCGAGAAAGGCTTTCGCGCCACCAAAATGGAAGACATTGCCCGCGCCGCAGGTGTCACCAAGGGCACGCCCTATCTTTACTTTCAGAACAAGGAAGAGATTTTCAAGGCCATCGCCCGTGGCACCATTGTGGCCAATCTGCAGCAGCTGGCGCAGGTAGCGGCCGACTTCCAGGGCAGTAGCAGCGAACTGCTTCATCACATGATAGAGCACTGGTGGCAGGAGGTTGGCTCTGCACCATCTGCCGGCCTGTGCAAGTTGATGATTGCCGAGGCGGCCAATTTCCCCGAACTTGCACAGTTCTACTTTGAAGAAGTGATCGCTCCCAGCAACCAGATGCTCAGCAAGCTACTGGAGCGCGGCATCGCCAGCGGCGAATTTCGCCAGGTACCGCTGGTACATACCGTGGATGCGCTGCTGTCTCCCCTGCTGACCACCATGATTTTCAACCATTCCTTCGCCCAGTTGCCCGGCTGCTGCATCGGCTCCACCAAGGACCCGCTCGGCTTCCTCAAGGATGCACTCGATCTGGTACTGCACGGCCTGAAAAAGAACTGACAGGAACACTACCAATGTCCATTCCCTTCCGACTCGCCGGCCTTGTTGCACTCACCCTGCTGCTGAGCGCTTGCCAACAACCCGACAACAGCGTGGAAGAAATCCGCCCGGTGCGCGTCACCACGGCCGGCACCCTTGGCAACACGCCAAGCGATAGCTTTGCCGGGCAGATTCGCGCCCGTACCGAAACCGACCTTGCCTTCCGCATTGGCGGCAAGATGGTTGCCAAACTGGTGAACAGCGGCGAACACGTGAAAAAAGGCCAGGTTCTGGCGCGTCTCGACCCCAGCGACACCAGCCTGGATATCAGCGCCAAACAGGCCCAGCTGGCCGCAGCTGAATCCGACCTGGCCCAGCAGCAGTTGAACCTGCAACGTTATCAACAGTTGCTGGCCAAGCAATTCATCAGTCAGGCCCAGGTGGACAGCCAGCAAAATGGCGTCAACGCCGCTCGTGCCAAACGGGATGAAGCCCGTGCCCAACTGGCTGCCAGCCGCAATCAGGGCAGTTATACCCAGCTGCTTGCCGACGCCGACGGCATTGTCAGCCAGATGCTGGCCGAGCCGGGTCAGGTAGTGGCAGCCGGCCAGCCAGTGGCACGACTGGCACACGATGGCGAGCGGGAAGCTGCCATTCAGGTGCCGGAAAACGCCTTGCAACAGCTCCGTCAGCAAAAACAGTTTGTTGTCACCCTGTGGGCGGGCAAACAGCAGTTCGAGGGCAGCTTGCGTGAGCTGGCCGGTGATGCAGACCCGGCCACCCGCACCTACGCCGCCCGCATCAGCCTGCCCCATGCCAGCGCACTGACACTGGGCCAGACCGTTACCGTCACCCTGAGCGGCAATGGCGCAAGCCAGAGCCAAAGCCTGCGCCTGCCGCTGACAGCCTTGCTGGACGAGCAGGGCAAGCATTATGTGTGGGTGGTGGATGACAAGACCTTGCTCGTCAGCCGTCGGGCAGTCAGCGTACAAAGCATTGACAGTCAGAGCGTCACCCTGCGGGGCGGGGTACGTCCGGGTGAAAAAGTGGTCAGCGCCGGGGTGCACCTGCTGCACGACCAGCAGCGCGTCACCTTGCTGCAAGGTGCCTTGTAAATGAAAAAACTCAATCTGTCGGAATGGGCGCTGCGTCATCAGGCGCTGGTGCTGTACTTCATGGTGATGCTGATGGTGTCAGGCCTGTGGGCCTATACCCAGCTGGGGCAGAAGGAAGACCCCGAATTCACCTTCAAGGCCATGCTGGTGCAAACCTACTGGCCGGGCGCCAAGGCGGTGGAGGTTGAACAGCAGATCAGCGACCGGCTGGAAGAAAAACTGCAGGAAATGCCGGAAATCAAGTACGTGCAGAGTTACAGCAAGCCGGGTGAATCCCTGCTGCTGATTACCCTGCGCGAGGACGTCCCGGCAAAAAATGTGCAGTCACTGTGGTATCAGGTGCGCAAAAAGCTGGGCGATGTACGCCACAACCTGCCTGCCACCACCCAGGGGCCATTCTTCAATGACGAATTCGGCGATACCTTCGGCAACATCTATGCCTTTACCGGTGACGGCTTCACGGCGGAAGAACTGCGTCGCTACGTAGACCAGGCCAAGGAGGAAATCCTGCGGGTGCCGGATGTCGCCAAGGTCAGTCTGGTCGGCGAGCAGAGCGAGAACATCTACATCGACCTGTCCAGCAGCAAGCTCGCCTCGCTGGGACTGGATACCAGCACCATCTGGAGCGCCCTGCAACAGCAAAACGCCATGATGCCGGCCGGCACCTATGAAACTGCCAGCGACCGCATCTGGGTACGCCCGACCGGCAATTTCAGCACGGTGGAGTCCGTCGCCAACACGCCCATCATTGCCAATGGCAAGAACCTGCGCCTGGGCGACATCGCGCAGATTCATCGCGGCTTTGTCGACCCGCCCAGCTTCCGTATGCGCTTCAATGGCCAGGCAGCACTCGGGCTGGCCATCACCATGAAAAGCGGCGGTGATGTCCTGCAACTGGGCGAACACCTGGATGCCACCCTCAAGCAGATTCAGTCCAAGCTGCCGGTGGGCATCGAGATTCATGCGGTTTCCGACCAGCCCAAGGTGGTGAAGGGTGCGGTCAGCGAATTCATGCGTTCGCTGATTGAAGCCGTGCTGATTGTGCTGGCGGTCAGCTTCTTCAGCCTGGGCCTGCGCACCGGTGTGGTGGTGGCGCTGTCCATTCCGCTGGTACTGGCCATGACCTTTCTCGCCATGTACTTCTTCAAGCTGGACTTGCAACGCATCTCGCTGGGCTCGCTCATCATCGCGCTGGGCCTGCTGGTAGACGATGCCATCATCGCGGTGGAAATGATGGCGCTGAAGCTGGAACAGGGCTGGAACAAATTCCAGGCCGCAACCTATGCCTATACCAGCACCGCTTTCCCCATGCTGACCGGCACGCTGATTACTGCCGCCACCTTCCTGCCGGTGGGGCTGGCCAAATCCGATGCCGGCGAATATGTATTCAGCCTGTTCGCGGTGGTGGGGCTCGCCCTCATCCTGTCCTGGATTGTCGCCGTGGTGTTCACCCCCTTCCTCGGCTACAAGCTGCTGTCGGAGAAAACCACGCATCACCAGCAGCATGATGTCTATCACAAGCCGTTCTATCTGCGCTTCCGCGCGGTGCTGGAATGGTGCCTGCACTACCGCAAGACGGTGATTGCCATCACGCTGGGCGTGTTCATCCTGTCCTTGCTGGCTTTCCGCCTGTTGGTGGCACAGCAGTTTTTCCCTTCCTCCAACCGGCCCGAGCTGATGGTGGACCTGTGGCTGCCACGCGGTGCCAGCTATGCGGCGACCGAAGGCGAAGTGAAAAAACTGGAAGCGCTGATACGCCAGGACAAGAATGTACGCAGCGTCACCAGCTATGTCGGCAGCGGCAGCCCGCGCTTCTACCTGCCGCTTGATCAGCAGCAACAGCACCTGAACTACGCCCAGCTGATGGTGATGACCGGTGACGAACATGTGCGTGAACTGGTGAAAAGCCGTATCGAGCAGATTTTCGATCACGACTTCCCGCTGGTACGCGGCCGCGTCACCCGGCTGGAAAACGGCCCGCCGGTAGGCTACCCGGTGCAGTTCCGCGTGATGGGACCGGACCACGACAAGATCCGCGCCATTGCCGCCGAAGTGGAAAAACGGGTGCGCGCCAACCCGGCCACCCGTCATGTCAACATCAACTGGGGTGAACAGCTGAAGGCGCTGCGCATCACGCTGGATCAGGACAAGATCCGCCTGCTGGGCATCAACAGCCAGTCGCTGTCCCAGCAGCTGCAAATGCTGATTTCCGGTGCCACCGTCACCGACTACCGCGACGGCAACCGCACCGTCGGCATCGTGGCGCGGCTGAACAAGCAGGAGCAGAGCGATGTGGCGGCACTGGGCAATTTGCAGGTACAAACCGCCAGCGGTCGCTTTGTGCCGGTGTCGCAACTGGGCAAGATCGACTATCAGCCGGAGGAATCCATCATCTGGCGGCGCAACCGTCTGCCCACCATCACGGTCAACGCTGATGTCGCCGACGGTGTGCAGGGCGATGACGTCTCCACTGCGTTGTGGCCGCAAATGCAGCAGCTGGAGAAGACCTTGCCATTGGGCTATCACATCGAACTGGGTGGCTCGCTGGAATCCAGCAGCAATTCGCAAACCGCCATTGCGGCAGTCGCCCCGTTCATGATCGTGGTGGTGCTCACCCTCTTGATGCTGCAGTTGCACAGTTTCCAGCGTACCTTGATGGTATTGCTGACTGCACCGCTAGGCATGATAGGCGTCACGCTCACCCTTATCCTGTTTCAGGCACCGTTCGGCTTTGTCGCCATGCTGGGGGTGATTGCCCTGTCCGGCATGATCATGCGTAACTCGGTGATCCTGGTGGATCAGATCGAACATGACATCAGCGAAGGCATAGACCGTCACGAAGCCATCATCGGCTCGACGATCCGGCGCTTCCGCCCCATCATGCTTACCGCACTGGCGGCCATCCTGGCCATGATTCCACTCACCCGCAGCACCTTCTGGGGGCCGATGGCGGTGGCCATCATGGGCGGACTGCTGGTGGCCACGGTACTGACCCTGCTGTTCCTGCCTGCCCTGTACGCCCAGTGGTTCAAGGTGGACCGTCCGCAAAAGAGAACAACATGAAACATCTTGTCCGCTTCACCCCGCTGCTGCCTGCGCTGGCCCTGCTGCTGGCCAGCCCCGCCACCCTTGCCTTTGACCTGAGCGAGGCCTGGCAGGCGGCCCGCAGTTACAACAGCGACTACGCCGGCTCGCGCGCCGACCTGACTGCCGGGCGCGAACTGGCCGTACAGGGCCGCGCCCAGTTACTGCCGCAAGTGGCCCTCACCGGCAGCTACAGCCACACCACCCCCACCCAGCCGGCCGGGCTGGCCAGCTACGACAGCTCCGGTTATGGCGTCCAGCTGGCGCAGCCCCTGTTTGATGTCAGCAAATACAGCGCTTACCAGAAAGGAAAGATCGCCAGCCAGCAGGCAGATACCAGCTTTGGTGCTGCCGAACAGCAACTGATGGTGGAGATTGCTCGCGCCTACTTCGACGTGCTGCTGGCCGAAGACACCCTGACCGCCACCCGTGCCAGCAAGAAGGCGTACCAGACCCAGCTGCAGCAGGCAAAAGCCGCCTTCGATCTTGGAACCGCCACCATTATTGACACCCACGAAGCCCAGGCCGGCTTTGATGCCGCCAGCGCCAGGGAAATCGTGGCGCTCAACCAGCAGGAAATCAGCCAGAACAACCTGCGCCGGCTCACCGGACTGGACCCACGCGCCATCCAGCCACTGCAAGCGCAGCTCCCTCCTCCCCCTGCCGGCGATCTGCAAAGCTGGCTGGAAGTGGCCACGCACAACAGCCTGGCGCTGCGCGCAGCCGAACAGGCCTTGCAATATGCCAGCCAGACCGTTACCGAAAAGCGCGGCAACCAGTTACCTGTCGTGGCACTCAATGCCGGTTACAACGACAACCGCAGCAACCAGAACGGCGCACTGCCTGTCACCCGCGGCAGCAGCATCGGCGTGTCGGTCAGCCTGCCGCTGTTTGCCGGTGGCGGCATCAACTCGCAAATCCGCGAAGCGCTGGCCAAGGAGGAGTCCGCCCGTGACAAGCTGGAATCCACCCGCCGCCAGTTGCGCGAGGATGTACGCAAGAGCTGGCTGGGCGTGACCAATGGTGCCGCCCTGGTACGGGCGCAACAACAGCTGCTGGTTTCGGCCAAAAGCAAGGTGGACTCAACCAAGCTGGGCAAGGAAGTCGGCATCCGTACCAATCTGGATGTGCTGCAGGCCGAGCAGTCTTACTACGATGCCATGACCAGCCTGGCCACCGCCAAGTACGACTACCTCACTGCCCGCCTGCAACTGGAGCAAGTGGCAGGCACCCTGGATGAAGGCCGGCTGCAGATAGTCAACGCGGCGATTCGACATTAGACAACTTGCCATTTGTGATCAAATAGGGCTACTGTTTGCGCAGTAGCCCTTTTTCACATGGTGTGCTCGTCTTGCAACAAGTGTTTAACTTTTTGATGCAGGTGTAGCTTTTTGCTAAACACCTGATTAGAATCAAACCACTCTGGAAAACGCCAGAATCTGGCCCAGCCAACTGGTTGACACTGATAAAAGCATCGCCAAATGCCCTAGGTGCTCCAGCATTCATGTTCAGGACAATGCCACCAGGCACCCCAATCTTTAGGAGAGATGGAATGAGCAACAAAGATCTGATGCAACGCAAGGCCGATGCAACCCCGCGCGGCGTGGGCGTAATGTGTACTTTCTTTGCCGACAAGGCCAAGAACGCCGAAGTATGGGATGTTGAAGGCAATCGTTACATCGACTTTGCTGGTGGTATCGGCGTACTGAATACCGGCCATCTGCATGCCAAGGTACAGGCTGCCGTAGCCGAACAACTGAACAAGTTCAGCCACACCTGCTATCAGGTTGTGCCTTACGAATCCTACGTTACCGTGGCCGAAAAGCTGAACAAGCTGAGCCCCGGCAACTTCGCCAAGAAAGCAGCCTTCTTCAGCACGGGTGCTGAAGCAGTCGAGAACGCCATCAAGGTGGCGCGCGCTGCCACCGGTCGCCCGGGTGTGATCGCATTTGGCGGTGCCTTCCACGGCCGTACCATGCTGGGCATGGCACTGACCGGCAAGGTTGCCCCGTACAAAATCGGTTTTGGCCCATTTGTAGGCGAGATCTACCACGCCGCTTACCCGAACGCCCTGCACGGTGTTTCGGTTGAAGACTCGCTGGCCAGCATCGAAAAACTGTTCAAGTACGACATCGAAGCCAAGCGCGTTGCCGCCATCATCTTCGAACCGGTACAAGGCGAAGGTGGTTTCTACTCCGCACCGGCCGAATGGGTACGTGCCATCCGCAAGCTGTGTGACGACAATGGCATCGTGATGATTGCCGACGAAGTACAAGCCGGCTTCGCCCGTACCGGCAAGCTGTTTGCCATGGAACACTTCGACGTTGCCGCCGACCTGACCACCATGGCCAAGTCGCTGGCCGGTGGTTTCCCGCTGGCAGCCCTGGTAGGCAAGGCCGAACTGATGGACGCACCGGCACCGGGCGGCCTGGGTGGTACTTATGCTGGTAGCCCGCTGGGCCTGGCTGCTGCCAATGCCGTGATCGATGTGATTCAGGAAGAAAACCTGCTGGAACGCTCCAACAAGCTGGGCGACCTGCTGAAGGAAAAACTGCACAGCCTGAAGAAGGACATCCCGCAGATCGCCGACATCCGTGGCCTGGGCGCCATGGTGGCTGTTGAATTCAACAAGCCGGGCACTCACGAGCCGGATGCCGAGTTCACCAAGAAGGTACAGACCAAGGCGCTGGAATCCGGCCTGATCCTGCTGACTTGCGGCGTGTACTACAACGTGGTTCGCTTCCTGTTCCCGCTGACCATCGAAGACGAAGTATTCGCCGAAGCGCTGGCCAAGCTGGAAGCAGCCCTGAAGGCCTGATCCGTCACGGACTGATGATGACGGCCAATCCCGGCAACGGGGTTGGCCGTCTGCACACACACCATCCTCCACCCATTCTGGAGAGACACATGCTGAATCTGAAAGACCCCTCCCTGCTCAAGCAGCAGTGCTACATCAACGGCCAATGGCTGGATGCTGACAACGGCGAAACCATTCCGGTCACCAACCCGGCCACCGGCGAAGTGATTGCCACCGTACCGAAAATGGGCAAGGCCGAAGCCGAGCGCGCCGTAGCCGGTGCCGCCGAAGCCTTCAAGAGCTGGAAAAAGAAATCTGCCAAAGAGCGCTCGGTCATCCTGCGCCGCTGGTTTGAACTGATGATGGCCAACCAGGACGACCTGGCGGTCATCCTCACCAGCGAACAAGGCAAGCCGCTGGCCGAAGCCAAGGGCGAAATCGCTTACGGCGCTTCCTATATCGAATGGTATGGCGAAGAAGCCAAGCGCCTGTATGGCGACACCATTCCGGCACCGGCATCCGACCGCCGCATTCTGGTCACCAAAGAGCCGATCGGCGTTACCGCCGCCATCACGCCGTGGAACTTCCCCAATGCCATGATCACCCGCAAGGCAGCCCCGGCGCTGGCCGCTGGCTGCCCGATGGTGGTACGTCCGGCCAGCCAGACTCCGCTGTCCGCCCTGGCCATTGCCGTACTGGCCGAACGTGCCGGCATTCCGGCTGGCGTGTTCTCGGTACTGACCGGCAGCTCCAGCGAAATCGGTGCCGTACTGACCGGTAGCGACACCGTGAAGAAGTTCTCTTTCACCGGCTCCACCGAAGTGGGTCGCAAGCTGATTGCCCAATGTGCCGACACCGTCAAGAAAGTGTCGATGGAACTGGGCGGCAACGCACCGTTCATCGTGTTTGACGATGCCGATCTGGATGCCGCCGTTGAAGGCGCCATGATTTCCAAGTACCGCAATGCCGGTCAGACCTGCGTCTGCGCCAACCGCATTCTGGTACAGGACGGCGTGTACGATGCCTTCGCCGAAAAGTTTGCCGCTGCCGTAGCCAAGCTGAACGTGGGCAATGGCCTGGAAGCAGGCATCACCCAAGGCCCGATGATCGACCAGAACGCCGTGGCCAAGGTGGAGGAGCACATTGCCGATGCCCTGGCCAAGGGTGGCAAGCTGATCGCTGGTGGCAAGCGCCACGCGCTGGGCCACAGCTTCTTCGAACCGACCGTGATCACCAATGTGACCCCGGCCATGAAGGTCGCCAAGGAAGAAACCTTCGGCCCGCTGGCTCCGGTATTCCGCTTCAAGACCGAAGAAGAAGCCATCCAGATGGCCAACGACACCGAGTTCGGCCTGGCCAGCTACTTCTACGCCCGTGACGTGGGTCGTATCTTCCGCGTCTCCGAAGGCCTGGAATACGGCATGGTTGCCGTCAACAGCGGCCTGCTGTCCAACGAAGCCGCACCGTTCGGTGGCGTGAAGCAATCCGGCCTCGGCCGCGAAGGCAGCAAGTACGGTATTGAAGACTACCTGGAAATCAAATACGTACTGCTGGGTGGCCTGGACAAATAAGTCCGGCTCCCGCCAAGCAAAAAGCCCGCATTAGCGGGCTTTTTGCTTATGGCAACAGCACAGATCAATGCAGCTTGACGATGGTTTCCGACAACGGGATATCAGCCTCGCGCAGGCAGTCACACAGGTCTTTCCAGCTGGCATCCTTGTCCGGTGCCACATCCGGCACCAGCAGCCAGGGCGAACGTGCCAGCAGCTCATCCTTACCCTGCAGCTTGAGCCCTACTTCGTAACCCTGCATTTCCGGCTGGTATTCCGCCACGGCTTCCAGCTCCTGCAAGCCGCCCACCTTACTGGCAATCAAGGCCACGGTGAGGCCAAGGCGCTTGCGGTTCCAGGCCCGTACACCGGCGGACAAGGCCTCCCACCATGGCAGCGGGGCAAACAGCTCGGCCTCGCCATATTCCATCTCGGCACCAATGGCCTGCTGCACCAGCGGCATCACCGCATCCAGTGCCTTGCGTGACAGCTGTCTTGCCTGGTCAATCGGCAAGGCACCACGCTCCACCAGGAAGGGCAGCCAGGAAATCACCAGTTGCGGATCCTGCGTCTTGCGCGCGGCCTCGTAAGTGGCACGTGAAGAGGCCGGGTCCAGCGGAGCAAAGTCACAACCGGCATCCATCACGCTGGCCAGATGCATCAGGTTCTGACAAGCACGCTCATTGAGCATGTCGACGGTAAACAGGGTGGGAGATATCCACAGGATGGCCTTTTCCGGTACATCCAGCGCATCCGCCAGCGGGGTTTCCAGCCGCTCCAGCAAGGGAAAGTGCCACCAGACCCCGCCCTGCGCACGCGAGAAGGCAAAAGGCAGTGCCCATAATTCGAAAGACACCACTGAGCCGTCTGCACGCACCACTTCGGGAAAGGCAATGGCATCCCGCGCACTGTTCACCAGCAAGGCACGCGCTGCCGGTTCCGCCAGCAAGGAAAGCTGGGCTTCGGTGAACACGGCCTGGTCACCGCCCATCAAGGCCTGCTGCACCTGGGCGGCAAAACCGGCGCGATGCATGGGGTCAAGGGCGGCAGCACGGGCGGCGTCACGCAAGGTGCGAATGGCAAGGCTACGCTCAGCAGGTGGCAGCGGCTCGGTCGGCCCCTGGCGCATTTCACGCGGGCGCGGGCCAACCTCACGCTCGGCATAGGCTTCATGCAGGCGCTGATAGGTGCTCATGGCTTCATCACAGATCGCCTGCAAGCGCGCCGCCGTAGGCACCTCGGCACTGAAGACAAAATCAAACAGCCGCAAACCGCGATTGCAGACATAAACACTCTGGTTGGCGACCGGATCAAACAGCAGGTCGCTGGCGAAGGCTTCGGTATCGCGACCGGCAAACTCGGTAAAATCATTGCCAACCAGGCGGCAAACAAAGGCGGGGGCTGCGGTGTGGATCAGATATTCGGTGGCCTCCAGGCCTGACGCGTCCACGGCATCGCCAAAGATGAAACGGTTAGGCGGCTGCGGCTCACCCTTGATACGGGCATTACGGGGATGCGGAGTCATCGATCAACCAAAAAAATCTGCAAAAACATCCCATTGTACCCGCCACCCCCATGTGGCGAAACCGCTGCAATGCGAAATGCCCTAGTTGCCTGTTACGCCGCTGTTACGCCAGTCGGACATCAACCGGGACAAGGCCAGTCGCTGCCGGCCGACCGCATCAAAGTTTTCCGGTGCCAGCCATTGCTCCAGCGCCTGGCGTACCGCCGGCCATTCGCTATCCAGGATCGAATACCAGGCGGTATCCCGATTACGCCCCTTGATCACCATGGACTGGCGGAACAGTCCTTCAAACAGAAAGCCCAGCCGCTCTGCCGCACGGCGCGATGGCAGGTTCAGCGCATTGCACTTCCATTCATAACGGCGATAACCCAGTTCGAAAGCATGGCGCATCATCAGGTACATGGCCTCGGTGGCAGCAGGTTTCTGCTGCAACAGGGGCGAATAGTTAAGATGCCCGACTTCAATCACCCCGTTGGCCGCATCGATGCGCAGATAGCTGGCCAGACCCACCGGCTGCCCGCTGACGGCATCGATGATGGTGTAAAACTGCGGATCGCTCAGACCTTCCATTCCCCTCAACCAGGCGGTGTAGTCGGTGAGGCTGGCAAACGGGCCGTAGCCAAGATAAGTCCAGTTCGCCTCCGCGCCATCTTCTTGCATGGCGGCATACAGCCCTGCAGCATGCTGCCCCACCGACAAAGGCTCCACACGGCAATATTGCCCATGCATGACCACCGGCTGCGGCACCGGGCAAGCCTGCCACTCGGGCAAGGCCACACCATGTAACTGGCCATACTGGTTCAATTCACCCTGCGCCAGGCGTTGCGCAATGAATTCCTCAGACATACTGCCTCCTAACACGCACACTGAATGGCAGACCCGGCAGTCGCATGGCTACCTGCTGTGGCAAAACCATCGCGCTTCCACCAGTCCAGACCACCTTGCAACTCTTTCACCCGGAACCCCAGCTGCAACAGCTTGATGGCGCCATTGGTGGAGCCATTGCAACCAATGCCATCACAGAATGGCACCAGCAGTGCATCCCGAGGTAATGCAGCCGTGGTTTCTGCATTCATGGTTCGATGTGGCAGGGACAAAGCACCGGGAATGCTTTCACGCTCGAACGCGGCTGTAGCACGCGTATCAATCAGAATCAGTTTTTCGCCCGCTTCCAGCGCCGCCTTGACATCGGCAGCGTCAATTTCATAGGCCAGCTTGGCCTGGTAGAACTCCAGCTGAGTCATTGGCTTCTCCTTGTTTGCTGCATTTGCAATAGCAGCAGATTACGGGCAAATTGATTCCTTCAAAAGAACCACTCTTTGCACCAGCGAAGGAACCACTTCATTCATGCATGCCGACTGGATCATCGACTATCTGCAAGGACAGCTGCAGCGGCAAGGGCAATCAACGCTGTCACAGCAGGTGTACAAGCTGCTGCGCGAAGCCATTGCCCGGCAGCAGCTGGTGGCGGACACCGCCTTGCCCGCCAGCCGCATGCTGGCGCAGGCCTTGCAGATCGGTCGCAATACCGTGCTGGCAGCCTACGATCAATTACTGGCCGAAGGCTATCTTTACAGCCGCCCAGGGGCCGGGACCTTTGTCAGCCCGGCCTTCAGCAGTCTTGGTCAACCCACGGCAATAGCACGCGGGCATGCCGGCCTGTCACAACGGGGGCAGGCACTATCCGAGCAATACCGGCTCCCCACCGGCCTGACCGGAGCCTTTGCTCCCGGCTTGCCGGAGTTGCGCCAATTCCCGCATGCCGTCTGGCAGCGACTGCAGCATCAGCATAACCGCCAGGCACCGTCGCACTGGTGGCACTATCAGCAAGAAGGCGGTCTGCCAGCCCTGCGCCAGGCCATATGCACCTATTTGCAACTATCACGCTCGGTGCACTGCCAGCCTGAGCAGATTCTGGTGGTGCAAGGTGCGCAGCAAGCGCTGGAGCTGACCGCACGACTGCTTGCCGATCCGGCAGACCAGGCCTGGATGGAAGATCCGGGTTACGCCGGAGCACACGCAGCCATGCAGGCAGCCGGTTTGCACATCATCCCGGTGCCGGTCGACAGTGAAGGGCTGAATCCCGCTGCCGCACCGCCAGATAGCCGGCCGCGGCTGGTTTACATCACGCCATCACACCAGTATCCCAGTGGCGTTGTCATGTCGCTCGCCCGGCGCCTGGAGCTGCTGCAACGTGCAGAGGCCGATAACAGCTGGATCATCGAAGACGACTACGACAGCGAATTCCGTTACGATGCCCAGCCTATCGCCTCGCTGCAGGGGCTGGCGGACAGCGCACGGGTCATCTACATCGGCACCTTCAGCAAAGTCATGTTTCCTGCCATGCGGCTGGCTTATCTGGTCATCCCACCCGCGCTGGTCGATGCCTTCCGTTCAGCCTACGCCCGTCTTTATCGTGAGGGGTGCTATGCTCAGCAGGCTGCGCTGGCCGACTTCATCGAGCAGGGGCATTTTGCCCGTCACATCCGCCGCATGCGCGACCTGTACCGGATACGCCAGCAATTGCTGCGCAGCACATTACAGCAGGCAGTGGGAGATGCCATTGCCCTCTCCTCCGGCCAGGCCGGCATGCACCTGGTGGCAAGTCTTCCTCCCACGATCAATGACCAGCAGCTCAGTCAGCAAGCGGCGCACGAGCAATTATGGCTGCGCCCGCTGTCACGCCATTTCCTGGGTGCACAACAGCGTAACGGGCTGGTCCTTGGTTATGCCGGGGTCGAGGAAAATGACATTCGCCAGTCGGCACTGCGACTGGCCCAACTGGTAGAACCCTTATTGTGAACACCAACAAACCCGCATTACTGATCAGCGCCTGCCTGCTAGGCGAAGCTGTCCGCTACGATGGTCAGGCAAAAGGACAAGCACCAGACCAACTGGCTGCACTGGCCGAGCGTTTCCGGCTGGTTCCCACCTGCCCGGAATGCGCCGGAGGCCTGCCCGTTCCCCGTCCGGCTGCAGAAATCAGTGGCGGAGATGGCTCCGACGTATGGCAAGGCAAGGCAAAGGTCGTGACTGCTGACGGCCAGGACCTCACTACTGCCTTTACCAATGGCGCAGAGCACAGCCTGAGGCTAGCGCAACAGCATGGCTGTCAACTCGCCTTACTCAAGGCCAATAGCCCGTCTTGCGGCAACCGGCACATCTATGACGGCAGCTTCACAGGTCAGCTACAGCCTGGCGAAGGCGTAAGCAGCAGCCTGCTACGTCAGCACACTATCCGGATATTCAATGAGGAAGAAATCATCAGCTTGCTGGAGCTTGCAGGTCGAAAGACATGATCTTGCATAAGCAAAAAGCAAAAAGCCCGGAACATGATGTCCGGGCTTTTTACTGCCAGCTGGCTGGCGAATGGGGAGTTTGGCGGTGTCCTACTTTCACATGGCGAATGCCACACTATCATCGGCGCTAAGGCGTTTCACGGTCCTGTTCGGGATGGGAAGGCGTGGGACCACCTCGCTATGGCCACCAAACATCAAGCTGTAAACCAACACTTGCCGGAGAAACTCGACGGCAAGACATCGGGTAAATCTAAAGCCCAGCTCGTATGAGCTGGGCTTCGAATGGGGAGTCTGGCAGTGTCCTACTTTCACATGGCGAATGCCACACTATCATCGGCGCTAAGGCGTTTCACGGTCCTGTTCGGGATGGGAAGGCGTGGGACCACCTCGCTATGGCTACCAGACATAAACTGTCAACAAACTTGAAGAAGCTTTGTCATCCAGACTCTGTCTGAATCACTGAATTAATTAGGTATCTTTATCTTGGATCTTTGATCGCGTCGCACATTCACTATCCATCCGGTCTCGGTTTCCCAAGCCACTCAAATGATAGGATCAAGCCTCACGAGCAATTAGTATCGGTTAGCTTAACGCCTCACAGCGCTTCCACACCCGACCTATCAACGTCCTGGTCTCGAACGACTCTTCAGGAG
>NZ_JAELUD010000046.1:0-34297 GCF_016429185.1 Aquitalea sp. ASV11 | reverse complement strand
TGATGGTGACGGTGCGGGCGCGGCGCGCCACCTTGTCGCGGCCGTCAAGGCCGGGAAGAGTGTCATGGTGGAATGCCGGTACGCCCTGATTGGCATGGCGCTGATCTGTCATGGTGGTGTCCTAGGCTGCTTCAGGCGTGGTGGGTGTTGCGTCATCCGGGGTGTTGGCGGCTGCGCGGCGTTTGGCCAGATAGCTGTGGAAGCTGGCAAACACCACCGGGACGAAGAGCAGGGTGGAGACGGTGGCAAACAGCAGGCCGCCAATGACGGCGCGGCCCAGTGGTGCATTTTGTTCCGAGCCGTCGCCAATGCCGATGGCCATGGGAATCATGCCGATAATCATGGCCAGCGCCGTCATCAGCACCGGGCGCAGCCGGGTGGCACCGGCTTCCAGCGCAGCGGACAGCGGCGGCAGGCCTTCTTGCAGGCGCTGACGGGCAAAAGAAACCACCAGAATGCTGTTGGCGGTGGCCACGCCCATGGTCATGATGGCCCCGGTCAATGCCGGTACGCTCAGGTTGGTGCCGGTCAGGATCAGCATCCAGGCAATGCCTGCCAGTGCGGCGGGCAGGGCGGTAATGATGATGAAGGGGTCCAGCCAGGACTGGAAATTCACCACAATCAACAGGTAAACCAGAACAATGGCCCCCAGAATGCCCAGGCCCAGCCCGGTATAGGAAGACTGCATGGTTTCCACCTGGCCGCGCAGGCTGATCTTGCTGCCCTTGGGCAGCCCGGCCTCGCTCTGGCGGATCAACTGCTGGATTTCGCTGGCCACCGCGCCCAGGTCGCGCCCACGCACATTGGCGTAAATGTCCACTGCTGGCTGGATATTGTAGCGGCTGACAATGGCGGCCTCGCGGCCGGGGCTGACGCGCACCAGATTACCCAGCTGCTGTGGCGTGCTGCCGCTGACACCGGCCGGGTTGACCGGTAGTTGCAGCAGCTCATCCAGCCCGTTGATGCGGTATTGCGGGGTTTGCGCCTGCATGTTGTACACCACGCTATTGGCCGGGTTCAGCCAGAAGGTGGGCTGGGTCTGCTGGCTGCCGGACAGCGGCAATAACAGGTTTTGTGCCACATCGGTGGCGCTCAGGCCCATGCCCTGCAGGCGGGTGCGGTCCATGTCCAGCTTGAGCGACGGTGCATCCATGCGTTGATGGACATGGACATCCACTGCGCCGTTGATCTGCTTGATACGGTCGGCCAGCTGCACGGCAAAGGCGTGGTTCTGCGCCATGTTCTTGCCGTAAATCTGCACGTCGATGGCCGACGGGGTGCCGAAGTTGAGAATCTGGGTAACGATGTCGGCCGGCTGGAAGAAGAACTCCACCCCCGGAAAGCGTTTGGCCAGCAGCGATGGAATTTTTTCAATGTAATCGGCACTCGGCTGATGACCCGGTTTCAGCGAAATCAGGATGTCTGCATCCAGCGTGCCGATGGTGCCGGAATTGCTGTAGGACAGATTGATGCCGGAATAGGGCAGGCCGATATTGTCGATGATGGTGTCCAGCTCGCCCGCCGGAATGATTTCCCGCAAGGCATTGTCCACGCCATCGGCCAGCCTGGCGGTGTTTTCGATGCGGGTGCCGGTGGGCGCGCGCATGTGCAGCTTGATCTGGCCGGTATCCACGGTGGGGAACAGGTCGCGCCCCAGTAGCAGGTACAGGCCGCAGGATAGCAGGCAGAAACCAAGAAACCCGGCCAGAAAGCGGCGACGGTGGGTCAGCAGGTGGCTGAGCAACAGCACATACACGCTGCGCAGTTTTTCAAACTGATGGTTGAAACGCTGGTGTACATGGTGAATCCAGGCCGTCACCCGGCCGCTGCGGCCCTGATGGCCCATCAGCAACAGTGCCAGCGTGGGTACCAGCGTACGCGACAGCAGGTAGGAGGCCAGCATGGCAAACACCACTGCCTCGGCCAGCGGCACGAACAGATAGCGCGCCACGCCCTCCAGAAAGAACATCGGCACAAACACGATGCAGATGCACAGCGTGGCCACAAAGGCTGGAATGGCAATTTCCCCGGCACCTTCCAGAATGGCGGTGTGCAGGTCCGAACCCATGTGCAGATGGCGCTCGATGTTTTCGATGGTCACCGTGGCATCGTCCACCAGAATGCCCACTGCCAGCGCGAGGCCGCCCAGCGTCATCACATTGATGGTTTCACCCACGACATGCAGCAGAATCACCGAGGAGAAAATCGACAAGGGAATGGAGATGGCAATGATGGAGGTGGTGCGCCAGTTGCCCAGAAACAGCAGCAGCATGATGGCCGTCAGCGCAGCGGCAATCAGCGCCTCGTGTACTACGCCTTCTACGGCTGTTTTGACGAATACCGACTGATCCGCCAGCAGCGACACCTCGATGCCCTTGGGTAGCAAAGGGGTCACCGAAGGCAGCAGGCTTTTCAGATTGTCCACCACGCTGAGCGTGGACGCGCCGCCGTTCTTGTACACCGACAGCAACAAGCCGCGCTGGCCGTTCTGCCGCACGATATTGGTTTGCGGCGAATAGCCGTCCCGCACATGCGCCACCTCGCCCAGATAGGTGGTGGCCCCATTGCTGCTGCGTACCGGAATGTTGTTCAGCCCGGCAATGGTGGTGGGCGAACCGTTCAGGCCGATATTGAATTCGGTATCACCCAGCTTGGCGGTACCTGCTGGCAGGATCAGGTTCTGGCTGCTGATGGCATTCACCACATTGGCCGGCGTCATGCCCTTGGCGGTAATGGCGGCCAGGTCCAGATCCACCGACAGCAGGCGCACCTTGCCGCCATAAGGGTAGGGAATGGCCACGCCGGGAATGGTCACCAGTTGCGGCCGCAGGGTGTTGACCGCGGCATCGAACACATCCTGCTCGGACAAGGTCTTGCTGGACATGCCCAGTTGCACCACCGGCACGCTGGAAGCGGTGTACTTGATCACCAGCGGCGCGGTGGTGCCGGTGGGCATCTGCCGTACCACGGCCTGCGATACCGATACCACCTGGGCAATGGCGGTCTGGATATTGACATTGGGCTGGAAGAAAATCTTGATCACCGCAATGCCGTTGAGCGACTGCGACTCGATATGCTCGATGTCATTCACCGTGGTGGTGAGAATGCGCTCGTTAGACTGGGTGATGCGGTCGGCCATTTGCTGCGGCGCCAGACCGTTGTAACCCCAGATCACGCTGATCACCGGAATATCGATTTCCGGCAGCACATCCACCGGGGTGCGCAGCAGCGCCAACACGCTGGCCAGCACGATGACAATGGCCATCACGATAAAGGTGTAAGGTCGGCGCAGTGCCGTTTCAACAATCCACATCGGGGAAAACTGCCTTCCTGCCTGTGACCGGTCCGCGTGGCCGGCTTGTTGTTGCTGGCGACTGTGCCGGCAGCGCCCGCCTGCGGCAGGGGTGCCGGTGGAAGCGAGGGAAAAGGGCGCAGGCTCAGTCGTGTTTTATTGTTGTGCCATCGCGCTGCTGCCAAAGCAGGTCAACCGCCATGTCCTTTGCGATAGTAGCCCAAAGCATGACGGCTGCGTGGGGCAATGCGATGACAATTTGTTATCAATTATGACTGCGCTGCTGGTGTGGCCGGTGCATCGCTGCTGAACAGTAGTACCGGTGCCTTGGCGTCGGGAAGCATGGTGTGGCCGCAGGCATGCAGGCCGGCCTTGCACAGAACCCGGGCAGACGCGGCATTGTCGGGGTTGATGTAAGCCACCACCCGCGGCAGGTGCAGGCTGTGCAAGCCGTACTGCACGCAGGCCGTCGCCGCCTCGCTGGCATAAGACAGCCCACGCCAGGCAGGCAGCATGACGTAGCCAACGTCCACATCGGCAAGGCCCGCACGGCGTATCAGGCCGCACATGCCTACCGGCTGGCCGTCTTCGCGTCGTTCCACACACCACAAACCAATGCCGTGCTCGGCGTAACTGAGCAAAGGCCCGCGCAGCAGGTAATCGTTGGCGGCATCCAGAGTGCGAATACCACGATCCGCCACGTAATGGATGAAATCCGGGTCGTTCAGCAAGGCCAGCACCAGCGGGGCATCGGCGGGGGTAAGTTCACGCAACTGCAGGCGTGGTGTAATGATGAGCAGCATGGCGTGGCTGTCAGGCAAGGGGATTTGGCAGTGTAGCCCACGGCTGGCGGCATTCACAAACTGCCGGGCTGCGCGCGAAAAATGCAGGGCAGGGTATTGTCAGTATCGGGTTAAAGCTGTATTATGCGCTTCTCTGTTGCACGGCATTGCAGTGCAGCAGCAGCCATCTGGAGAGGTGGATGAGTGGTTTAAGTCGCACGCCTGGAAAGCGTGTTTAGGGTAATACCCTAACGGGGGTTCGAATCCCCCCCTCTCCGCCAGATACTTGAAAAAGCCCTGATTATTCAGGGCTTTTTCGTTTTCTGTCGTCTTTTCCTGGCGAAGTTCCTCCTGAGGCGTCAGTAACGTCGCAAATTGTTTTGCCCGGTTTTCCACGCGCTTTTGCACTGGGTGCTTGCAGATGCATGTGCAATACGGCCTGCAAATCAGCCGGCATCTGTCTCCTGTTTAACGACAGCTTGCCTCCTGCAAGCCCTCGTCCCGGGGGCTTTGTGTGCCAGCACAGGGTGGGGCCACCCTGGCCCGGGGTGAAAGGAATACCGCCTGGAGTCAGTCCGCAGATGGCCGGTTGGCCATACTGCGACCAGCCCCAGACTCAAGTCAATTTGCTTCCGTGATTGCTTGTGTAATGGCCTGTCCCAGCATTTGCGTGCTGGCATTGCCGCCCATGTCCGGGGTGCGCGGGCCGTGCTCCAGTACCTGGTGGATGGCCGTCATGATGCCATCGTGCGCGGCCTGATAGCGGGCATCTCCCTGGCCCAGGAATTCCAGCATCATCGCGCCGCACCAGATCATGGCAATCGGGTTGGCAATACCCTGGCCGTAAATGTCCGGGGCGGAACCGTGCACCGGCTCGAATAGCGAGGGGAAGTTGCGTTCCGGGTTCAGGTTGGCCGATGGGGCAATGCCGATGGTACCGGTGCAGGCCGGGCCCAGGTCGGACAGGATGTCGCCGAACAGGTTGGATGCCACCACCACGTCAAAGCGCTCCGGGCTGAGGACGAAGCGCGCGGTGAGGATGTCGATGTGGTATTTGTCCCAGGCCACATCCGGGTAATGCCCGGCCATGGCCTCCAGCCGCTCGTCCCAGTAGGGCATGCTGATGGCGATGCCGTTGGATTTGGTGGCGGAGGTGAGGTGTTTTTTCGGCCGCTTTTGTGCCATTTCGAAGGCAAACTTCAGGATGCGATCGGTGCCGTGGCGGGTGAAGATGGATTCCTGCACCACGGTTTCCCGTTCGGTGCCTTCAAACATGCGGCCGCCGATGGAGGAGTACTCGCCCTCGGTATTCTCGCGCACCACCATGAAGTCGATATCGCCCACCTGCTTGCCGGCCAGAGGGCAGGGAATGCCGGGCATCAGCCGCACCGGGCGCACATTGGCGTACTGGTCGAATGCACGGCGGAACTTGAGCAAGGAGCCCCATAGCGAGACATGGTCCGGCACCTTGTCCGGCCAGCCTACCGCGCCAAAATAGATGGCGTCACAGCCGGACAGTTGCGCATGCCAGTCATCCGGCATCATCTGTCCGTGTTGCAGGTAGTAGTCGCAATTGGCCCAGTCGAAAACCTGAAACTCCAGTTCCAGACCAAACCGGCGGCTGGCCGCTTGCAGTACGCGCAGCCCTTCCGGCATGACTTCCTGACCGATCCCGTCCCCGGCAATCACGGCAATTTTGTGTTTCATGGTATCGACTTTCCTTGAGCAGTCCGCAGGCAAAAACCGAGCTTAACAAGCTACGCCGCATTTACAATCCTGTTTACTGTTGATTGATTGGACATGAATCGTGAACGAAACGCCGCAGCTGGATGATCTGCAACTGTTTTGCCAGGTGGTGCGTCACCGCAGCTTTGCCGCCACTGCCCGTGCCATGGGGGTATCCAAGGCGCTGGTCAGCAAGCGTATCGGCCTGTTGGAGCAGGCCATCAAGGAGCGTCTGTTTCACCGCACCACGCGCCATGTCGGCCTTACCACACAGGGCGAGGTGGTGCATCAGTGGGCGCTGCGCATTCTGGAAGATGTGCGGCTGATGGGCGAAGCGGTATCGCAGGAGAAGTCACAGGCCGACGGGCTGATCCGCATTTGCAGCAGCAGCGGTTTTGGCCGCAGCAAGCTGGCGGCCGCACTGTCGGCGCTGGCCCTGCAGCAGCCGCAACTGGAAATACAGCTGGAATTGCTGGACCGGGCGGTGGATTTGGTGGAGGAGGGTTTCCAGCTGGATATCCGCGTGGGCAGCGTGCGTGAAGGCAATGTCATTACCCGTCGCATTGCCGCCAACCGGCGGATTTTGTGTGCCGCGCCATCCTATGTGGCTGCGCATGGCATGCCGCAGTCGGTGGCGGAACTGGCGCGGCACCAGTGCATCCTGATCCGCGAGCGGGACCAGGACTATGGCCGCTGGACCTTGCATGGCCCGCAAGGCGAGCAAGTGGTGCGGGTGGGGGGCAGGCTGGCCAGCAACAACGGCGAAATTGCCCGGCAATGGGCGCTGGACGGCCATGGCATCATCCTGCGCTCGGCCTGGGATGTGGCAGATGACGTGCAGCAAGGACGCCTGCTGCACATCTTGCCGGCGCAATACCAGCCGGCCGATGTCTGGGCCGTGTATCCCGAACGTTCTTCCGCTTCGGCCAAGGTGCGGGTGTGCGTTGCCTTTCTGCAGCAATGGTTTGCCACCAGTCTGGCGGGCTAGCCTGGCCAGGTGCCGGACTGTCCACCAGACCGACTGCCAGACCGTACGCCCGGTTGCTGTGTGCTTGCTTATCCATGCGCAGCATCCGGCCTCGCATGGTCGGTTTTGCCCGCCATGCCGGCGCAGGCGGCCAGTCTGGTGTCCAGCCAGCGCGGCTTGCGCTGCTGGTCTTCGGCCTGTTCCACGCGCCGAATGGCATTGCGCACCAGCATGGCCCCGCACCAGCGCAGCGGTTCGGGCGGGAAGTGGGCGAGCGGGCCGCGTACCAGCCCGCTGTCGGTCCAGGCATTGCGCTCGCCCAGCAGCAGCGAGGACAGGATGCGCCCACCCAGATGGGACTGCACCACGCCGTTGCCGGAATAACCCAGCCCGTACAGCACCCGTTGATGGCCGGGAAGCCGGCCAAAAAAGGGAAAGCCGGTGGCGGAGCGATCTGACGCGCCAGTCCAGCTTTGCACTACCGGTGCCGTGGCAAGGCTGGGGAAAAGCCGTCCCATGGTGTGCTGCAAGGCTGCCGCATGAGGGCTGGGCTGATCGAAACAGGCCTGCATGCGGTTGCCAAAGGCAATGTGGTTGCCGCCCTTGCCCAGCATCAGCCGCCCGTCCGGTGTGCTGCGCCAGTAGTGGACGAAGGTGCGCAGGTCGCACACTGCCTGACCGCGCTCCAGCCCCAGCGTGCTGATTTCCCCGGGGCGGTCGTCGGTGATGATCATGTCGGACGAAACCAGCAGGATGCTGTTGGCAAAGGCAGGAAACTGTCCGGGCATGTCGGCGTTGAGCGCCAGTACGGCCTGGCTGGCTTCCACCTGGCCCTGCGCGGTATGAAGGATGACCTGCCCGTCCTCCTGCAGATGCGTCATGGCGCTGTGTTCATGCACCTGCACGCCCATTTCGCTGGCCACGCGCAGCAGTCCCCGCACCAGCTTGCCCGGTTGCAGGCTGCCGGCCGGCGCACTGTGGTAGCCGTCCTGCAGCAGGGCAGAGCCACTGAGCGCGCGGGTTTGGGACGGGGAGAGCGACGTCCAGCTGTTCAAACCGTGTTCTTGCAGCATGGCCAGTACCGGTGCCAGCCGGCCGATCTGTGCCGGGTTGCTGGCCGCATACACGGCACCGCCCAGCCGGATGTCGGCGTCAATGGCGTGTTGCTGGCAAAAACTGGCGATGTCGGCCACGGCCTGTTCGGATGCCTGTACCAGACGGCTGGCTTCGCTGTCGCCAAACCAGCGGCGCAGCGACGGGTACTTGGTGGACCAGGTCAGCATGCAGCCACCATTGCGGCCGGAGGCACCGCTGCCACAGCGGGCTTTTTCCAGTACCACCACCTGCCAGTCGGGCCTGGCCTGCTTGCACAGGATGGCGGTCCACAGGCCGGTGAATCCGCCGCCGACAATGCAGACATCGGCACGCTGCCTGCCCTGTAGCGCGGGCCGTGGCGGGCTGCGCTCGGCGGCCAGTGCTTCGGCCAGCCAGAAGGGAAGCTGGCTCATGGGCGCTCACCCTTGGCCATTCTGGCGTCAATCAGCGCCAGCACTGCCGGTAGCTGGGCAATGGTGTCCACCACATAATGCGCCCCTGCCGCCGTTAGCTGGTTGGCGGCCGGCTGGCGGCGGCTGTCCTGCTGTTCCGGGGTGAGCGCCAGCCATTCTTCCGCTGTCAGGCCAACCGCATTGCCGCTGGCGGACAGCCCCACGGTCCACATGCCGGCGCTCAGGCCTTCGGCAATGCCAGGGACGGTGTCATCCACCTTGACGCAATGACGCACATCCTTCAGCGCCAGCGCCAGTACATTGGCCAGCGCCATCCACGGCCCCGGGCGGCCGCCTGCCGGCAGGTCATCGGTGGCCACGGTGTGGTCCGGCGCATAGCCGGCGGCAGCGGCCAGCGGCAGCAGGCGGTCCATCACCACACGCGGATAGCCGGAGCAGCTGCCAATCTTCAAACCACGGGCCCGCAGCTGGTTGATGGTGTCGATGGCGCCCGGAATCGGTGCCGAATATTCGCCCACCCGTTCCACCTGCAAGGGCATGAACTGCTGATACAGCCGGTCTACATCCGCATCCTGCATGGGGCTGCCAAAGCGCGCCTGCCAGCGCGCGGCCACGCCCGGTAGCTGGCCCAGCGCCTTGATGTGGTCCCACTTGGCCAGGCCCATGGGGATGCGTGCTTCGGCCATGCTTACCGTAATGCCCTGGGCAGCGAACACGTCGATCAGTACCTGGGTGGGGGCGAAGGAGCCGAAGTCCACCACGGTACCGGCCCAGTCGAAAATCACAGCTTCCAGATGTTGATAGCCTTGCATGTTCAGTTTCCTTGTGCAGTCCAGCCGAGTTGGCGGATGGTGGTGATGATGGCGTGGCAGGCTTGTTCCAGTTCGGCCTGATCGATGGCGCCGATGCAACCGACGCGGAAGGTTTCCTGGCTGGTGAGCTTGCCGGGGTAGAGCACGAAGCCCTTGCTGCGCACGGCTTCGTACAGCTGGCCGAAGCGATAGTCCGGATGAGCGGGCGCACGGAAGGTCAGGATGATGGGCGCTTGCCGTGCGGCGGGCAGAAACAGTTGCAGGCCGGCCTGTTGCAGCTGGTGTTGCAGAACGGCTGCATTGCGCTGGTAACGGGCCAGGCGTGCCGGCTGGCCACCTTCGGCCAGGTATTGGTCCAGTGCCATGCGCAAGGCGGCCACCACATGGGTGGGTGGGGTGAAGCGCCACTGGCCGGTGGATTGCATGTATTCGTATTGCGCCAGCAGGTCCAGCGCCAGCGAGTGGCTGTTGCCGCGGCTGGCCAGCAGGCTGTCACGCCGCATGATGACAAAGCCCATGCCGGGTACGCCTTCCAGGCATTTGTTGCTGCTGGCAATCACCGCCTCGGCATGCAGCTGGCCGACATCGATATCCAGTGCGCCAAAGCTGGACATGGCATCCACAATCAACTTGCGTCCCGCCGCGTGCACGATGGCGGCAATTTCACTCAGCGGGTTGAGGATGCCGGTACTGGTTTCGCAGTGAATCAGGCCGACATGGCTGATGGCCGGGTCTTCTTGCAGCAGCCGGGCCACCGTTGCCGGTTCCGGTACTTGATCATCCTCGGTTTCATACACGCGGAATGAGCGGCCCAGGGTGTGGGCAATCAGCGCCATGCGCTTGCCGTAGGCACCGTTGATGAGGACCAGCAGCTTGCCGTCGCGTGGCAGCAGATTGGCAATGGCCGCTTCCACAGCATAAGTGCCGGAGCCTTGCAGCGGGACGCAAACATGTTCGGCGGTGCCGTGGGCAATGGTCAGCAGGTCGCTGCATACGCTGGCGGTGAGGGTGTTGAAGTCATGGTCCCAGGAGCCCCAGTCCTTGAGCATGGCGGTTTTGGTGGCCAGGCTGGTGGTAAGCGGGCCGGGGGTCAGCAAGATGGGTTCACGCATGGTTTTTCCAGTGATCTAGATGTCTTTCGGAGGTCAGATAAACCGGGCAAGGCCCGGTGCAAGAAGGTCAGCGTGTTGCCGCTTGGCGCCAGCGCTGGTGCTGCCGCAGCAAGGCATGGGTCAGCAGGGCAAACAGCAGGCAGACCACGGCGGCACTGGCCACGATCAGGGTTGCCATGGCGGCGGCTGCTGCGGTGTCGCCGGCATCATCCATGTTCAGCACCGCCACGGCGGCCAGTACGGTATCCGGGGTGTACAGGAAGATGACAGCCGATACCGTGGTCATGGCCGAAACAAAGAAGTAGCGGGCAATTTCCAGAATGGCGGGCAGGCAGGCGGGCACGGTGACACGCCACAGCGTCAGCCACAGCGGCACCTTGAGCGAGGCGGCCACCGGTTCGAAATCCGGGTCCAGCTGCGTCAGCGCGGTGCGTGCCGTCATGTGCGCGGTGGTGGTGTAATGCGCCACCGTGCACAGCACCAGTATGGCCATGCTGCCGTACAAGCCATGCAAGGGGTTGGCATCGCTATTGAAGAAAAAGATGTAACCCAGCCCCAGCACCAGGCCCGGCACTGCCATCGGCAACATGGCAATGGCGTGTAACAGCGTGCCGCCCAGCTTTGCACTGCGCAACTTGCAGCTGCTCCATGCCCCCAGAAACACCAGAATGCTGCCCAGCACCGCAGTGGCCAGTGCCATGCGCAGGCTATTGCCGAATGCCAGCCAGCCGCCACCATCCACCTGATCGAAGTTGAAGTGCGCCAGGGTGAAGGTCATCTGGTAGGGCCATTGCCGGATGAAGGCTGCGGCAATGGCGGTGCCCATCATCAGCAGCAAGCCGGCACCAACCAGGCTGCAAAAGCCCAGTGCCAGCAGGCGCGCAGGCCAGCCACGCAGCGCTTGCAAGGGTTGGGATTTGGCCGACAGTTGCGCTTGTTGTCGCCGTTGCAGGCGTTGATCCAATACAAACGACAGCATGGCTGGCAACAGCAGCAGCAAGCCGATTACCGCACCCTGGGCAAAGTTCTGCTGGCCGATCACCTGCTTGTACGCTTCTACCGCCAGCACCGGGAAGGCGCCGCCAATGATTTTGGGTACACCGAAGTCGGTGACGGTGAGGGTGAAAACCAGCAGCGCAGCCGATATCACGCCGTAACGGCTGCCGGGCAGGGTAATGGTGAGGAACTGTCGCACCCGGCCTGCGCCGAGCGTGCCAGCGGCTTCATACAGCCGGGCATCGCCCACCGACAGTGCGGTGAGCAGAATCATCAGCGCATGCGGGAAGGTGTAAAAAGCTTCGCCCAGCACGATGCCGGTCAGCCCGTAGATGCTGCCGCCGGGCAGCCATTCTTTCAGCAAGCCCTGATTGCCGAACAGGTAAACCAGTGAAATGCCGGGCAGCAAGGATGGTGCCAGCAAGGGCAGCAGGGCCAGCAGGCGGAACAGCCCGCGCATGGGCAGTTGCACCCGGCACAGCGCAGCGGCATAGCCATAGGCCAGCGGTACCACCAGCAGGGTGCTCAGCACCGCCACCTGCAGGCTGCCATTCATGGCACGCAGCAGCCCGGGCTGTGACAGCGTCTTGCTGATTTGCATGAAGCCGGCAAACTGCCCGTCGCCATCGGTCAGGGCCTTGCCCAGTATGGCTGAGAGCGGCAGCAATACCGCCACCACCAGCACCGCCAGCAACAGCCACTGCAGCAGTCCGGCCAATGTTTCATCCGCGCTGGCGGCCAGGCGGCGGGAACGTCTCAGGATAGGCATGCGTGCTCCCCGCTGGCATCAAACAACTGGCAGCGTGCCAGCTTGAGCGATACGCCCAGCCTGTTGTGCGGGCCGGCATCCAGCTGTTCCAGCTGGCTGTAGCTGAGGTCGGCCTGGATACTGGCTCCGCCCCAGGCAGGTACCTGCAGATGCAGGCGGTAGATTGCACCAAGCAATTCGGTTTTGCCGACATCCGCCAGCACGGCATCGGTGGTGGCCGGCCATTGCGCATGCAATACGATGTCTTCCGGGCGGATGAACACGTCCAGCGCCTGGCCGTCTCTGCGCAGATGGGGGTGGGGCAGGTGCAGCAGCTGTTCGCCCAGGCGGATCTGGTCTGTGCCCAGCGCACGGGCGGGCAGAAAGTTGCCCTGGCCGACAAAGCTGGCGACAAAGCGCGTGGCCGGGTTGCGGTATACCTCCAGCGGGCTGCCGCATTGTTCGATACGGCCAGCATTCATCACCACTACCCGATCGGCCATGGTGAGTGCTTCTTCCTGGTCGTGCGTCACCATGATGGTGGTGATGCCCAGCTTTTGTTGCAGGCTGCGGATTTCCCGGCGCAGATGCTCGCGCACCCGGGCATCCAGTGCCGACAGCGGTTCATCCAGCAACAGCAGCGAGGGCGAGGTGGCCAGCGCGCGCGCCAGCGCCACCCGTTGCTGCTGCCCGCCCGACAGTTGAGACGGGTACTTGCTGGCAATGCCGTCCAGGCCGATCAGGGCCAGCAACTCGCGCACCCGCCGCTGTTTGTCCTCGCGCCGGCCAGACAGGCCGTAGGCGATATTGGCGGCGACATCCAGATTGGGAAACAGCGCGTAGGACTGGAACACGATGCCGTAGTCGCGTTTGGCCGGTGGCAGCAAGGTGATATCGTGTTCGGCCATGATGACCTGGCCGGTGTCGGGCAGGTCCAGCCCGGCAATCTGGCGCAGCAAGGTGGTCTTGCCACAGCCGGACGGGCCCAGCAGGCAGACGAACTCGCCCTTGTTGACGTTCAGGTCCAGCTGGTTCAGCACGGTGTGACTGCCAAAGCGCTTGCTGATGCCGCGCAGTTGCAGATAGGGCCGGGTGGTGGCGTTTGCGGTGCCGCTTTGCTGTAGCAGGAAGGCAGGGTCAGGCTTCATGGCTGTGCTTTCAGGGCTTGGGCTGCAATCAGCCGGTAATGCTGCAAGGGCGGGGTGGGCAGTGCCGGAATCTTGGCCACGTCGTCGTGCCGCCGCAGGGCCAGGGCGGCTACAGCATGCGGGCGGCGGATGAAACGTTTGGCTTCGGCTGCGGACATCGGCCCGCCTTGCAAGGCCAGCGACAGGCGTGAGGCGCTGGACAGGCTGTCCAGATAGCCCGCTTCGCTGTGGCACAGGTAACGTTTGGCAGCAACGTGCAGGGCAATGGGCAGGCAGACTTCATCGCCAAACAAGGTGGACAACAGCTGTACGGCGACTGCCTCGTGGTGGTCGTCCACGCCATTGGCCACATCGTCATCGCTCTGTTCGCACACGATATGGCCGATGTCATGCAACAAGGCAGCAGTGATCAGGCTGGCATCGGCACCGGACTGTTCGGCAGCCAGTGCGCTTTGCAAGGCATGCTCCAGCTGGCTGACGGCTTCGCCGCCATACAGGGCGGTGCCGCGGCGGGAGAGCAGCTCGAACACTTCATCCAGTGTCTGGAAAGCGGGATACATCACAGACAGACTCCGTTAACAGGCCAGCCCCGCAGCACAAGGGCAGGGCTGGCGCGGCCCGGCACGGCTGTGCGCGGGGCCGATGGGCTTATTTCGCTTCGGATTTGGCGTCGTAGCGCTTGGTCCACTCAGCCAGAATGCGTTCGCGGTTCTGGGCGGACCAGTGCAGGTCCTGCTTCACCAGCCGTTTTTCATAATCGGCAGGAATCAACGGGCTGGGTTTGGCAATGCCCGGCATGGCCACGATGGCGAAGTTCTTTTCATACAGCTCGTTGGCGGATTGCGAGGCCGACCAGTCCGCCAGCTTGCGCGCTGCGGCCAGGTTCTTGCTGCCCTTCATGATGGCGGTGGCTTCCAGGTCCCAGCCCAGGCCTTCCTTGGGGAAAATCACGTCAATCGGTGCGCCGCCTTCTTTCAGCTTGGCCGCACGGTATTCAAAGGAAATGCCGATGGGGAATTCGCCGGCGGCAGCCTGCTTGCACGGCTTGGAACCGGAGTGGGTGTACTGGGCAATGTTCTGGTGCAGCTTGTCCATATAGGACCAGCCCTGTTTTTCGCCAAACAGGGTGAGCCAGGCGGTGACATCGAAATAGCCGGTGCCGCTGGAGGCAGGGTTGGGCATGACAATCTTGCCCTTGTACTGCGGCTTGAGCAGGTCTTTCCAGCTTTCCGGTTTGGCCAGGCCTTGCTTGGCGGCTTCCACGGTGTTGAAGCAAATGGCTGCGCCCCACACGTCCATGCCAACCCAGGACGGGGTAGCGGCAGTATCAACATACTGGCGCGACAGTTTTTGCACGTTTTTCGGTGCATAAGGCTGCAACATGCCTTCTTTTTGCAGCAACAGCAGCGAGGACGCGGCCACGCCCATCACCACATCCGCCTGCGGGCGGGCTTTTTCTGCCAGCAGCTTGGCGGTGATGATGCCGGTGGAGTCACGCACCCAGCGCAGTTTCACGTCCGGGTTTTCCTGCTCGAACTTTTGCTGATAGGCCTGCAACTGGTCGGCCTCCAGCGCGGTGTAAACGGTCAGTGTGGTCTCGGCAAACACGGTACAGCTGGCCAGCGCGAGAGCGGCGGCAATAAGGGAGCGGTAAGCCTGCATGTTGATAGCCTTGCATCGGGTTGGTGGACGCAGTGCACTTTACGCAGGCAACATTACAGCCTGTTTACATCTAGACGTCTAGATGTCTTGAAAGGTAAAAAAACCACATGCCCGGCAGAAGGGGATGGCAAGGCTTACAGGCTGTCCGGTGTTACTTCGACCTGAACGGTGTCACCACCAAAGCGGGTGATGCCGTATTCGATGGGCTGGCCGTCGGGGTCGGCGTAAACACTTTCCACGTACAGGATGGGTTGCTGCTTGCCCTGCTGCAGGGCGGCGGCCACTTCCGGTCGCGGCAGCCGGGCACTGATACGGCTCAGCACGCGCTGGAAGGCGGTGATGCCCTTGCAGGCAAAGGCTTCGCTGGTGCTTTTGCTGTTGCGGTAGATATCAATGAAGCCGTCAAAACGCGGCAGGGGGAAATACTGGGTACACACGCTCACCACCTTGCCATCGGCCAGGTCCAGCGACTCCACCCGCAGCACCTGGCTGCCGCTATCCACCTGCAGCAGCTCGGCCACCGTGGCGGTAGCCGGTTCGAAATGGCAGGACTGGATATCGACATCGCTGACCAGATGCTGGGCGGACAGGCTGTGGGAGAAGCGGCTGCTCTTGCCCAGCCGGTAGGCGATGATTTCTTCCTGCACAAAGGTGCCGCGCCCGCGCTCGATACGCACCAGCCCCTTGTTTTGCAGGTTCTGAATGGCCTGCCGCACGGTATGCCGGTTAACCCCGAAGCGTTCGGCCAGTGCCTGCTCGTTGGGAAGCCTGCCAGTCAGGGCGCGCGACAGGATTTCCTGACTCAGCGTGGCATCGATTTGTAACCAGAGCGGGGTTCCGGCAGGGCGGTTAAGGCGCGTATTCATGGCAAGGGCATCAGGATTTTTTGCAGACAATAGCATGGCATCGCACAGTTGTCCTGCATGGTTTCCCGGCTTGTCACGGCCATGCTACGGCCTGACCGGAGGCGCTGGCATGCTGCGGTCGGCCTGTTTTCAACGGCGCGGCCCTGTCTTGCGGTGAGTCAGGCGACGCCAGCCCAGCACCAAGGCCGTGAGCGCCAGTGCCACGCAAGCGAGACTGCCCGGCAGCATCCAGCCATCCCACAGCGGCCGGTGCCGCAGGATGGGCAGGTCCCAGTTGTGCAGCGCGCTGAACAACCAGCGCAAGCTGCGCTGACCTTGCTTGACTTGCAGCACGGTGGTTCCGGTTTGCGGATTGACATACAGCCAGCTGGCGGCAGGGTCAGCCAGTTTGATGCGCCATACCGGTAGCGGCCGCTCGGCACGGCTGATGCGCGGGCTGCTGTAGTAATAGTCGTCGTCCTGTTCCAGCAAATCCGCGGCGTGGATAGGGGCATGGTGCTGGCTGCTGCTTACTGCAGCCAGCACGGCGTCCTTGCTGAAGCCTGCTGCTTGCGGCTGGCCTGATCCGGCACTGGCCAGCAGCCAGACACGGCCTTGCCCGTCCTGTGCTTGCAATTGCTGCTGGCCACCCAGCTGAAACCAGTTCAATTCCACCGCCGGTTCCGACGGCTTCGGCTGCAATTGCCCGGCAATCTGCGCCATGGGCAGCCTGGTGGCTTGGGCAGGCAAGGCTGGCTGGCTGTGCTGATGGGTTTTGCCATGGCCGCCTTGCTGGCCAAACAGCTGCCAGGGGTTGCCGGACAGAAAGCCGCTCAGGCACCAGGTAAAAGCCAGCAGGCCGGCAGACAAGCCCAGCCACAGATGCCAGCGCTGCCACAGGGCGCGGTAAGGGTTGCTGCTGCCATTGGGGTAAGGACGTTTGCCAAGCCAGGCCGGACGCCAGCGCCCCACACCCAGCCACAACCCGCTACACACCGACAGCAAGGCAGCCAGCGCGCCCCAGGTGAGGATGGGCTTTCTGGCTTCCGCGAGGCCAATGGCATCCAGCGGGCGCAGAAAATGCAGGTAACTGCCGCTCCAGAACAGGATGCGCTGCAGGCGGGTGGTGGATTTGACCACCTCGCCGCTCTTTTGCGAGATGGTGACTTCGTGCTGCTCGGCATCATCCAGCGCCACACGATAAAACGGCCGGTAGGGGTCGTAGTTCATCATGGCGGTGCTGGCATCGCGCTCGAATACGGCTTGCAAGCGGGCCTGCTGGCTGGCGGGCCACCAGTCACGGGCAATCTGCAGCGCCTGGGCCGGGCTGAGAGGGAGATTTTGCCCATCTTCAGCAGACAGGCGCAGACGCTGTCCCGTGGTGTCGGTCACCAGCCAGACGGCCTCGCCCGCCTGCATGCTTAGCCGGGCTGTGGCTGGCTGGCGCGTGGTGGCCAGCCCGCTGCGCTGCCAGGCTTCGCTCAGGCTGAGCCAGTGTCCGGCTTCGGCTGCGGGCAGTGGCTGGCTGTGTGCCAGGCGCACATCGGGGCTGATGCCGGAAGGCCCGGCATAGATCATCATCAAACCGGAAAACGACCATAGCAGCAGCAACAGGCACAGGACGATGCCCAGCCAGCGATGGGCGAGAAACAGCAGGCGCTTCATGCAGGTTCTTCCATGAAAACAGCGTGACATGCGGGCATGTCACGCCCAGATTTTTGACAAACCTCCCTCACTTTCTGAAAAGAAAGTGAGGCTCCCTTTCAGGGAAAGGGCGGGGGGATAGGGAATAAATGGGAAGGCTGCGGAATCAATCACTGAGTCGGAAGGCCCGGCTTTGCCGGGTCCAGTGCAATTGCATCAAATCATGTTGTCAGCAGCCTGAGCGTGCGCTGCGAACAGCACACGCCGGATGGCTCAAGACAGGCCGAAGTCAGTAGTCGAATTTCAGCTGCGCATAGGTGGTGCGCTGCGGCATGGGGTGGTAGGCAAAGCTCTTGTAGTTGTTGAGATTGTCCACGCCCAGCGCCACGGTGAACTGGCGATCCAGCTTGTAGCTGATGCGCGTATCCATGATGAGATAGGCACTGTTGGCTCCGTATACGCCGCTGTTGATCACCGTGTTGCCCACATCCGAACTCTGGAAGCTGCTGTAGCGCCCGGCCAGCGAATAGGACAGCTTGTCGTTCTGGCGGTAGCTCAGTACGGCGGTGGCACGCCACAGCGGAATGCCGGGGAAGGGGTTGTTTACCGAGGCCGGGTTATTGCTGTTGGCGCGGATTTGCGATTTGGCATAGGTAATGTTGCCGCTGAAATCCAGCCCGCGCAGGCCGATGTCGCTTTGCTCGTAGGCCACTTCCAGCCCATTGGTCACCACCCGGTCGATGTTCTGGATATTGGTGACATTGGGGGTGACGGTGGTGTTGGTTTGCGACAGCAGGGCATCGCTCAACTGCTCGCGGAAGGCGGTCAGGCGCAGGGTGCCGCCTTGCAGCTGGCGCGTGGCGGTGATTTCGCCGGTATCGGCCCGCTCGGCTTTCAGGTTGGGGTTGTTGTTGACGATGGTATTGCTGCTGGGCACCGAGCCCTGGAACAGCTCGGCCACGGTCGGGGTGCGGTAGCCACGGCCATAGGCGGTACGCAGCGACCATTTGTCGTTCAGGTCGAACACCACCGCGGCCTTGGGCGAGAAGAACTGCTGGCTGCGCGCCGGGTCGTTGTAGGTGTTCTGGCCGCTGGTGGTGGCACCACCAAAGGCCGACCACCACTCGTAACGGCCTCCGGCAATCAGCTGCACGCCGGGCAGCATGCGCCAGGTGTCCTGGGCAAACAGGGCATGGATCTGGGTATTGCCGACAAAGGCGGCGGTCTGGCTGCCTTGTGTACCGGACTGCCAGTCGCTGGTGGCATAGCTGTGGCTGTTCAGCGCGTAGTGGTCGTAGTGGTAGCCAAAGCGCAGCTGGTGTGCGCTGGCTAGGCTGCCGCCGGGACGCCAGTCCCCTTTCAGGTCCACCGTTTGCCAACCGGTGCCGGCCAGGTCGGTAATGGTGCCGGCGCCGGTCAGCCCGGCAGTCGCACTGCGCTGACGGTCCTTGCTGAAATCATAAATGCTGATATTGCCCTGCCAGTCCCAGCTGCCGTCAGTGCTGGTCTTGAAGGACAAGGCGTTGAGCAGGTGTTCCTGCTGCTTTTTGCTGGGCTGGAAGGCATTGGCCAGATTGTATTTCTGACCGTCGATGTTGACGATGCCGGTGTAAACCGGATTACCGGCGGCATCGCGCAGATAGCTGTTGACCGACACCGTGGAATTGTTTTGCCAGTAGCCCAGGGTGTAGTTCAGCTTCAGGGTGGGGGTGATGTCGTAGGACAACTTGAGGTTGGCATTGTCCTGTATCGAATGCTCGGCACCGGTGGCTCCGACAATCAGCCGTTTGGCGCCGGTGGTGTCGACATCGCTGACCGCACCGCTCACCGTGGTGGCCGCGCTTGCACCGGTGTACTTGTTGGGGTTGGCGGCAAAGGTGGCCGGGTGACCCAGGCTGTCCAGATGCCCGGCTTCAATCATCCACGCAAGCCGGTCCTCGCGGCTGCCCAGCATGACGGCATTTTTGCTGCCGGTGAAATGCTGGCTGGTTTTGTACTGGCTGAAACTTTCGTCAAACAGCGTGCTGCTGGCATGGGCTTCGAATTTCTCCGGCATGCGGGTGGTCAGCACGATGACGCTGCCAATGGAATTGCCCGGATATTCGGCCGCAAACGGGCCGTAGATGGCATTGACCTGGCTGATTTCTTCCGGGCTGACCAGGTTCCAGCGCGGTGGGTAGGCGTAGCTGTTGCCCAGCAGGTTGGACAGCAGGATATCGTCGGCATAGAGCAGGGCGCGGGCGCTGCTGGTCTGGCCGGAGGTGCGGGTAGCGATGATGCTGTTCTGGTCACCAATATAGCGGCGGCGCACCTGCACATCCGGCAGGTATTTCACCGTGTCTTCGGTGCTGGTGACATTGGTGGTCTGGGCAATCTTGTCAGCAGTCATGCTGCTGGTGGTGGCCGGCAGATTATCCGGCACGCTGCTTTTGTCGGCTTGCGATTGCACGGTCACTTCAGCTAGTTGCTTGTCGGTATCGCTAGCCTGGGCCAGGCTGATTTGCCCCAATGCCAAGGTAACAGCCAGAACCAGTTGATGTCGGGGAAACGCTGCGAAGTGTCTCATCAGGAAAGCTCGCTCTTGTTTTGATGACGTTAGATTTTGTTAAGCGGCGTGGATGATGCCCTGCACGGTGGCGGTTCGGGAATGTGGCATTTTGTCGCAGGCGGGAACTTTGCCGGCTGCGGCAATTGGTCGCACGGAGGCGCGGAGAAATCCTGTTAAGGTTGCTCCCGCATTGGTAGGCGCATCGGCCTGCCTGGCAGCAAGGGGGAGAGCAAGTGCAGGCGATGTGGCAGGAAAGGGGACTTGGTAACCGACAGGAATGGCAGCACAGCCGGGCGGTGTGTGTACTGGCGGTGTTGCTGCTGCATGCTGCTTTTGCCGACTGGCTGCTGGGCTTGCCGCAAAACCGGCCGGCGCAGGCGCTGCCGATACGGATGGTGGTGCAGATGCGCACCGCTCAAGCCGCCATGCCGCAAAGCGTGGCCAAGCCATTGCCCACCAGGGCACAGCCGCCAGTCCACTCCCCCCGGCCTGCCACACAGGCCAAACCAAGGGCAGCGCAGCCGGTTTCCGCCACCCCCATGGCCTCTGCCCATCCGGCCGCGCCTGCCGTGTTGTCCGCTACGTCTGCGGCCACCACCAGTTCGGTCAGCCCGGCTGCGACCACTCTACAGGCAACGCCAGAGTCGCATGTCCCAGCCATGACCGAAGCGGGTTTCACCGCCGACTACCTGCACAATCCGGCACCTGTCTACCCGCCATCCTCGCGACGTAATGGTGAAGAGGGCAGGGTGTTGCTGCGGGTGCGCGTTTCGGCCGCCGGGCAGGCAGAGGCGGTGGACATCCAGCATGGCAGCGGTTTTTCCCGGCTGGATGATGCGGCCAGGGAGGCCGTGGCCAACTGGCGCTTTACCCCGGCTCGGCGTGGTGCGCAGGCACTTGCCTCCACCGTCATTGTTCCCATTACTTTTCGCCTGGGCCATTAAGCGCCGGGGCTGACTTATTGCAAGGAAGCATCATGGATACACAACTGGGTCTGGCACATTTCTGGCAGCAGGGGGATGCGGTATCCCACGTGCTGGCCATCTTGCTGGTACTGATGTCGATTGCCAGCTGGAGTCTGCTGTTGATCAAGCTGCTGGAGCAATGGCGCTTGCGCCAGGCTCTGCGTCATGCGTTGCCAGCCTTCTGGCAGGCGGGCAGCAAACAGGCCGCCCAGCAGATGCTTGTGACTCGTGACGGTAGCCAGCTACTGAGCGGAATTGCGCTCCAGGCCGAACACGCCGCACAGGCTTATGCGGGTAAATCCGGCCTGGGCCTGGGTGGTGAGCTGGATGCGGGCGAGTATCTGGGCCGCACCCTGCAACAGGCCTTGCTGCAAGCGCAGGCACGGCTGGAACAGGGCCTGACCGTGCTGGCTTCCATCGGTGCCACCGCGCCTTTTATTGGCCTGTTTGGTACGGTATGGGGGATTTATCACGCCCTGATCAATCTGTCCGGCCATGGCCAGATGAATATCGATCAGGTGGCCGGCCCGGTGGGCGAAGCGCTGATCATGACCGCCATCGGCCTGTTTGTCGCCATTCCGGCGGTGCTGGCCTACAACGCCTGCACCCGCAGCAACCGCCTGATGCTGGCGGCACTGGAAGGCTTTGCCCATGGCCTGCATGCCTATCTGGTGGCCGGGGTGCGCCAGCTACCGCCGCAAGCCATACCCAGCGGCGCATTGCAGCCTCAGTCCACCGGCAAGGGGGCTTGAGCAATGGCATTCCACGGCTTTTCGTCTTCAGGCCAGCATGGCCAGCCCATGGCCGAAATCAATACCACTCCGCTGGTGGATGTGATGCTGGTGTTGCTGGTGGTGTTCATGATTACCGCGCCCTTGTTTCATCAGGCGGTCGGTATTGATTTGCCCAAAACAGTGGCCACGCAGGAGAAGCCACAAGAGAAAGTGTTGCACCTGAGTCTGACGCGCGACGGCAGCGTGACGCTGGACGGCAAGGCCATCAGCCAGGCGGCCCTCAGCACACAGCTGCAAGCTGCCAGTGTGGGGAATCCGGATCTGCAACTGCAGGCGGATCAGGCCACGCCGTATCAGGCTGTGGCCGCGGTGATGGCACTGGCCCAGCAGGCCGGGGTCAACCGTATTGCCTTTGTCACCCAGCCGCCGGCGCATTAAAGCGCCTGGGCCAATGCCCGCCACCCAGCGCAGGGGGCGCGACAGTTGACACTGGCGTGCCTTGCTGCCAACCTGCCGCCTTTGTTTCCACGCTTATTTTGCTGCCATGAAAATCACCAAAAATTCCGCCGTTACGCTGCGCATGAAAGTGACCGACGCCCAGGGTCAGGTTTACGACGATGGCAAGCATCCGGTTTCCTATCTGCATGGCGATTACGACAATCTGTTTGCCAAGCTGGAAGAAGCACTGGAAGGTCAGGAAGCCGGTTTCCAGACCGCACTGGAACTGGCATGCGAAGACGCGTTTGGCGAGCGTGACGAAGCGCTGGTCACCACCATGCCCAAGGCTGAATTCCCGCCCGGCATCAAGGTGGGTGGCCAGATCCAGCGCATGGGCCCGGACGGCCAGCCGCGCTATTACTTTGTCACCAAGATCAAAGGCCCTACCGTGCTGCTGGATGGCAACCATCCGCTGTGCGGCAAGGCGCTGCGCTTTGCCATTACCGTGCTGAGCGTGCGCGAGGCGACTGCCGAAGAAATCGCCCACCAGCATGTACATGGCGAGCACGGCCATCAACATTGATTGACTGTGTTTTCCCACCCGCCTGACGGCTTGATATCAAGCCGTCACATGAAAAAAGCCCTGAACATTCAGGGCTTTTTCTTGTCCGTTTTCCGGTCTCCAGCCTGGCGCTGCATAGAGAGCGGGCCTCACAGCGCGCGCATGTATTTGAAACGGATATCAATGAATTTGCGTCGCCAGTCAAACAGTTCTTCCAGCGACATATCGTAGGGCTTGATCACACAGCCTTCCTGGTGGGCCCGTACCGGGGCGCGCCACAAATTGCCCATATCGATATCTTCAATGAACAGCTTGTCACGCACGCACTGGTCAAACACCGGTGTGCCGGGGAAGGGAATCAGCGTGCCAACCCAGTTGCGATCCAGTTGCAGCTCATCAATCATGTCCATGGTTTCCTGCAGCGTTTCATTGGTGTCTTCAGGAAAACCCATGATCCAGTTACCGGCCAGACTGACGCGATGCTTTTTCAAGTCTTCAACGACTTTATAAATCGTGTCGCGCTTCAAGCCTTTTTTGATGATGGTATTGCGGATGTATTCTGAGCCGTGCTCGGGTGCCAGCAGGGCGGAGGTCATACCTGCCGCTACCATGGCATCAATCACCTCGGTTTTCAGGCTGTTCATGCCCAGGCCACCGGCAGTGGTGAACTGGATATCCAGGCCACGGCGCAGGATTTCATTACAGATGCCCAGAATATGCTTGTTGTCGACCGTCAGGTTGTCATCCATGAAGGTGAAGAAGCGCTGGTTCTTTTCATTGACCAGGTACTCCAGCTCATCAACAAAGCGCTGCGGTGTACGACGACGGAGTTTTCTGCCTTGTACGATATACATGTCGCAGAATGTGCATTTGAACGGGCAGCCACGCTCGGAGATAACAGGAACGACATTCTTGATATCGTGCCCTTTGAAGTTGGAGTAGCCGCTCAAATCCATCTCGAATTCAGTGAAATCAACCATGTCCCATGCCTGCATGGGGAGGTCTTCATAGTTGATCCACTCGCGTTCTTGATTGACATGCACCTTGCCATCCTGGTCGCGGAAGGCGAAAGACTTTATTTCTTTCAGATTACCCAGCTCACCCGTGGCCATTCTGTTGGCAATGGCGACCATTTGCGGCTCACCCTCACCCAGTGCGATATAGTCGAAATCCGGGCAGTTTTTCAGGATTTCATGCGGGTAAGTGGTGGCATGAATCCCCCCGGTAATGATTTTCAGGTCCGGGTTGGTCTGCTTTACCGTACGCGCATAATCCATGGCGGTTTGCATGAAACCGGAAAACAGAAACGAGATGCCTACCAGGTCGGGGTTTTCCTGTTTGATGGTCTGGATGATACGGTCATGGCAATAACGGGTGGGTTCTGCCTGTTGGTGGGTTCTTTTACTGTTCAGGTCCAGCAGGATGGGCTGATGACCTTCATTGCGCAATACTGCAGCCAGGCTGAGTAATGCGGCAGAGGGAAGAAAATCGTTACGCTTGATGGTCGGGTCATCAAGGTAGGGACAGATTAATAAAACCTTCATGATATTCTCCCCATCCGGATCGGGATGTTAATTTCTTTTGTTGTTCAACTATTTTTACTCCAATTTTCAATCCTACCTGTTTTGCAATGGCTAAGCCATATTGACAAAATGGTATTTGTCATAAGCTATTAATATTTATTGATAATAGCCATTTTGTATTTCACCAGTATGTCAAAAACCAGACCCTCCACGCTGCGTAGGGTCTGGTTTTTCAGTCTGCCTGCCTGATCAGTGCAGGTTCTGCTGGAAGAAGCGGGTGATCCGGTCGAAGGGGATTTTGTCCATGCGGTCATACAAATCCACATGGTTGGTATTTTTCAGGATCAGCAGCTCCTTTGGTTCGGCGGCAGCCTGGTAAATGTCCTCGCTGAAATAGCGGGAGTGGGCATTGTCACCGGCAATCAGCAAGATCGGGCGCGGGGAGATTTCCTTGATATAGCTGAGCAGCGGCATGTTCATGAAGGAAAGCGCACTGGTAGCGGTAAAGGCGCCGCTGGAGTTCACCGAATTCTTGTGAAAGCCGCGGGCAGTGCGGTAGTAGTCGAAAAACTCCTTCACGACCGGGTGCGGGTTGTCCGGCAGGGTTTCCGGCAGCAAACGCGCGGGCATCACCACCTTGCCGTCTGCGGCGATGTAGATGCCGTGGCTGCCTGCTGTCGGATAGCCATTCTGCGCGTCCTGCCAGCGTTGCTGGCTCAGCAGGTCGAGAATCTTGCTGCGATCCGCTGCCGACAGGGTATCGCCCAGCCCCCTGGCCATTACCCGCGACATGTCATACATGGAGGTGGTGACCACAGCCTTGATGCGCTTGTCCACGGCGGCAGCATTCAGGCTCATGCCGCCAAAGCCGCAGATGCCGATCAGGCCGATCTTTTCCCGGTCCACTTCGGGCAGCAGTCCCAGATAATCCACCGCCGCGCTGAAGTCTTCGGTATTGATTTCGGGGGACGACACATTGCGCGGTTCTCCACCGCTCTCACCGGTGTATGACGGGTCGAACGCCAGGGTCACAAAACCGCGCTCTGCCATGGTTTGCGCATACAGGCCGGATGATTGTTCTTTCACGGCACCAAACGGGCCGCTGACGGCAAGGGCGGCCAACTTTTGCTGACCACGGTTTTTCGGCAGGTAGAGGTCGGCGGCCAGGGTAATGCCGTAGCGATTGCGGAAGCTCACCTTGCGGTGATCGACCTTGTTGCTTTGCGGGAAGGTTTTGTCCCATTCCTGGGTCAGATGAAGCATGTTTTCTCCAGAGGATGTGCTGCTTGCTGCCTGTGCAGGCAGGGCGCTGATAAAGAAGGCCGTGCAGGCCAGCAGGGCGGATTGCAAGAAGGCTTTGCGCGTGAGTTGCATGGTGTGACTCCTGAGTGAAGGCATGGCGTGCAAGAGGGCAGATTTTCCTGCCACGTGTTGCTGCGTATTGTTCAGGAGGTGTGGCGCAAGCCGGTACATGAATCCTCGACATTTCTTGCCCGATCCTCTGGCAAGACGGTGCGGTTGCAGCACCGTAGCGCAGCTGAGGCCGGTTGGCTCAGGGCTTGCCGGCCAACTGCTGGCGATACATGCGCGGGGTAAAGCCGGTCAGCGCCTTGAACTGGCGGCTGAAGGCGCTGTGGTCGGTATAGCCGCAGTGCAGTGCCACATCGGTGATGGCCATGTCACCGTGCAGCAGGCGGTGGGCGTGTTCCAGCCTGGCCTTGTGAATCATCTGGCGCGGGGTCAGGTGAAACACTTTCTTGCAGTAGCGTTCCAGCTGGGCGGGGGAGACGCCGGCAATGGCGGTCAGCTCGTCCATGCTGATGGAACGGCTGAAGTGGCTGCGGATGAACTCGTCCACCGCCACCAGCCGGGTGTAGGCGGGGTGGGTCTTGCTGGCGGCCTGCAAATCCAGCGAAATGCCGATCAGCCCGATGATGTCGCCCGCCGCACTGTACAGCGGCCATTTGTAAGTCAGGCACCAGCCCGGCTCCCGGCTGTTGAACAAATGCAGTTCCAGCTGGCTTTCCAGTACCAGCCCGTCCTTCAACACCTTGATGTCCTGCGCGGTATAGCCCGGCCCCAGCTGCGAGGGAAACACCTCGGCGCTGGTCTTGCCCAGCAAGGGTTGCAGGCTTTTCAGCCCGCAGCGTTCCACCAGTGTCTGGTTGGCCAGCAGATAGCGGGCCTGTGCGTCCTTGATGAAGATGGCGGCATTGGGGATCAGGTTCAGTACCGGTAGCAGCGGTCCCAGTGCGCCCAGCAGACTGTCCAGGCTGGCCGGACGCGTTTGTTGCTGCCAGTTGGCAATGCTGTCCAGCAGTTCCCCTGTCATGGTTTTCCCCTCCTTGTCTTGTGCGTTTGTCCGGTCTGTCACCGGGCATGGCGGCACAGTCCTGTCTTGCCCATTGTGCTGCAAAAACAGCAATTGTGCCGATTTCGTCATTGTCGCTGATGATAAGCATCAAGATTCCCGGCAGCAATAACGCCATTCTATGCAGGTGCTGACGAAGACGGTCTTGGCGTGAAGATGCAATGGAATCAATGTCCTGCATGGTGTTGTTTTCTTGATTCATGCCTTGGGGAAACCCATGGGCATGCCTGCCGACCGTCATTCAGGGTCTTACCGAATGGACAAGCTTATGCAAGAGATACACATCATCGACTCCCACACCGGCGGCGAACCCACCCGGCTGGTGATGCGCGGTTTTCCCGATATTGGCGGCGGCAGCATGGCCTATCAGCGCGAAGCATTGCGCCAGCAGCACGACCAGTGGCGCCGCGCCTGTTTGCTGGAGCCGCGTGGCAGCGAGGTGCTGGTGGGCGCGCTGTATTGCCCGCCAGTGTCGCCGGACGCCACTTGCGGGGTGATCTTCTTCAACAACACCGGCTATCTGGGCATGTGCGGCCACGGCACCATCGGCCTGATTGCCTCGCTGCATTACCAGGGCCTGATTGCACCGGGCGTGCACAAGATCGACACCCCGGTGGGACAGGTCAGCGCCACCCTGCATGAGGATGGCGCGGTGACGCTGGGCAATGTGCCGGCTTACCGCTATCGCCAGCAGGTGGCGGTGAACGTGCCCGGCTACGGCGTGTTTTACGGTGACATTGCCTGGGGTGGCAACTGGTTCTTCCTGGTGTCCGAACACGGCATGACGCTGGAAATGGCCAATGTGGAAGCGCTGACAGCCTTCACCTGGACCATGTTGCAAGCGCTGGAAGCACAGGGCATCACCGGGGCCGATGGCGCGCTGATCGACCACGTGGAGCTGTTTGCCGACGATGCCAGCGCCGACAGCCGCAATTTCGTGATGTGCCCCGGCAAGGCGTACGACCGCTCGCCCTGCGGCACCGGCACCAGCGCCAAGCTGGCCTGTCTGGCAGCCGACGGCAAGCTGGCCGAAGGCGCGCACTGGGTGCAGGCCAGCATTACCGGCAGCCAGTTCATCGGCCATTACCAGCGCGAGGGCGAGTTGATTCGCCCCTTCATTACCGGCCGCGCCTGGGTCACCGCCAGCAGCACCCTGCTGATCGACCCGCAAGACCCTTTCGCCTGGGGCATCTGAGCCCCGCGCTGCACAGACATCACCCCATACACACATACAAGCTGCAAGGAGCAAAACAATGAGCGACAACATTTTCACCGGCTGCATCCCGGCCCTGATGACCCCGTGTACCGCCGAGCGCAAGCCGGACTTTGACGCGCTGGTAGCAAAGGGCCGTGAGCTGATTGCCGCCGGCATGAGCGCGGTGGTGTATTGCGGCTCGATGGGCGACTGGCCGCTCTTGACCGAAGCCGAGCGTCAGGAAGGCGTGGCCCGGCTGGTGGCTGCCGGTGTGCCTACCATTGTCGGCACCGGTGCGGTGAACACCCGCGAGGCCGTGTCCCATGCCGCCCATGCCGCCCGCGTTGGTGCACATGGCCTGATGGTGATTCCGCGCGTGCTGTCGCGTGGTTCATCGCCGACTGCCCAGAAAGCCCACTTCTCCGCCATTCTGGCTGCCGCACCCGATTTGCCTGCAGTCATCTACAACAGCCCTTATTACGGCTTTGCCACCCGCGCCGATCTGTTCTTCGAGCTGCGTCGCAGCTATCCCAACCTGATTGGCTTCAAGGAATTCGGCGGTGCCGCCGACATGCGCTACGCCGCCGAGCACATCACCTCGCAGGATGATCAGGTCACCCTGATGGTGGGGGTGGACACCCAGGTGGTGCATGGCTTCGTCAACTGCAATGCCACCGGTGCCATTACCGGCATCGGCAATGCGCTGCCGCGCGAGGTGCTGCATCTGGTTGCGCTGAGCAAGGCGGCTGCCAAGGGTGACGCAGTGGCCCGTCGTCAGGCGCGTGAGCTGGAATCCGCGCTGGCGGTGCTGTCCTCCTTCGATGAAGGCTGCGATCTGGTGCTGTATTACAAGTACCTGATGGTGCTGAACGGGGATACCGAATACAGCCTGCACTTCAACGAAACCGACACCCTGACTGAAGCCCAGCGCCGTTATGCCGAAACCCAGTACACGCTGTTCCGCAACTGGTATCGCGACTGGTCGGCCGGGCTGAATGTGGCCTGAGCCAGACCCTGAGCAGCCGTGCCACGCCAACTGCGTGGCCGGGCTTTTACTTCAAGCAGGAAATCTCATGAATCTGACAGGCAAGATGCTGATTGGCGGGCAATCCGTCAGCGGTACGCGTGAAGTACTGCACGCCATCAATCCGTCCAGCGGACAGACACTGCAACCGGGCTATGCCGGGGGCGATCAGGCTCAGGTGGAACAGGTGTGCGGCCTCGCCTGGGCCGCCTTTGATGCCTACCGCGAAACCACGCCGGCACTGCGGGCGCAGTTGCTGGAAACCATTGCCGGGGAAATCGAAGCGCTGGGCGATGCGCTGATTGAACGCGCCATGCTGGAAACCGGTTTGCCGCAGGCCCGTTTGCAGGGCGAGCGGGCCCGCACTTGCGGCCAGCTGCGCATGTTTGCCCGTACCGTACGGGCTGGTGAATGGCTGGATGTGCGGGTCGATCAGGCCCAGCCTGCGCGTCAGCCGCTGCCGCGTGCCGACTTGCGCCAGCGCCAGATCCCGCTGGGGCCGGTGGCCGTATTCGGAGCCAGCAACTTTCCGCTGGCGTTTTCGGTGGCCGGGGGCGATACCGCCTCGGCACTGGCGGCCGGTTGCCCGGTCATCGTCAAGGCGCACAGCGCCCATCCCGGCACCAGCGAACTGGTGGGCCAGGCCATTGTGCGCGTGCTGCAACAGTGCGGCCTGCCCGCCGGGGTATTCGCGCTGCTGTTTGGCAGTGGCCGCGAAGTAGGGCAGGCACTGGTGAATGATGCGCGCATCAAGGCGGTGGGCTTTACCGGATCGCGTGCTGGCGGCCTGGCGCTGTGTCAGACCGCACAGCAGCGTGCGGAGCCGATTCCGGTGTATGCGGAAATGAGTTCCACCAACCCGGTATTCCTGTTGCCCGCTGCCTTGCAGGCCCGTGGGGATGCGCTGGCACAGGGCTTTGTCGGCTCGCTTACGCAGGGAGCAGGGCAGTTCTGTACCAACCCCGGCCTGTTGGTGGCGGTACAAGGGCCGGCGCTGGAACAGTTTGTCGCCAGCGCGGCTGATTTGCTGCAACACAGTGCGGCGCAAACCATGCTGACGCCTGGCATCTGGGCGGCGTATCAGGACGGGGTGGACAGCCTGTCCCGCCACGCCAGCACCGTGGCCAGGGGTGTGTTGCCCACCGGGCCCAACCAGTGCCAGGCACAGCTGCTGCGGGTAAGTGCAGCGGAATACCTGGCCAATCCGGCCTTGCAGGCCGAGGTGTTCGGCGCGGCCGCGCTGATCGTGCAATGCCGTGATGAGGCAGAACGCCTGCAACTGGCCGAGGCACTGGAAGGCCAGCTGACTGCCACGCTGCAACTGGATGACGAAGATATCGCGCTGGCACGCAGCCTGTTGCCGGTGCTTGAGCGCAAGGCTGGCCGCATCCTGGTCAATGGCTGGCCTACCGGGGTGGAAGTGTGTGACGCCATGGTGCATGGCGGGCCATTCCCGGCCACCTCGGATGTGCGCTCCACCTCGGTGGGAACCGCAGCCATCCAGCGCTTCCTGCGCCCGGTGTGCTATCAGGACCTGCCGGATGCACTGCTGCCAACAGCCCTGAAACATGAGAATCCGCAGGGCTTGCCGCGCCTGCTGGATGGCGTGCGGGAGGCCTGAGCCATGGCCGACACCCTTGTTGCGGGAGACGAAGTCATCGTGGTGGGGGCCGGTGTGGTCGGTATTGCCATTGCGCTGCAACTGCGGCTGGAAGGCTTTGCCGTCACCCTGCTGGACCGTGGCGAACCGGCCATGGAAACCAGTTATGGCAATGCCGGTGCCTTTGCCATCAGCGATGTGATACCGCTGGCCGAACCCGGCGTGCTGCGCAAGGTGCCGGGCTGGATGCTGGACCCGCTGGGGCCGCTGGCCCTGCGCTGGCGCTACCTGCCCAGCCTGATGCCCTGGCTGCTGCGCTTTCTTGCCGCCAGCCGTCCCAGCCGGGTGGCCACACTCACCCGCGATCTGTCTGCCTTGCTGGCACGGGTGAATCAGGACTACGCCACGCTGATAGACAAGGCCGGGCTCACGGCCATGTGGCGACGCCACGGCAACCTCACCCTGTACCGCAATCAGCAGGAGTTCGATGCCGCCTTGCCCGCCTGGCAGGAAAAGCGCCGTCACGGCGTGCAGTGGCAGGCCTTGTCACGCAGCCAGTTACTGGAACAAGAACCGCTGTTGGCCGAGGAATGGCAATACGCGGTGCGGGTGCCGGACTGGTCGCATGTGGACGATCCCTACACCTTCAGCCGTGGCCTGTTCGATGCCTTTGTCCGTGCCGGTGGACGCTTTGTGCAGGATGAGGTGCTGGCTACGCTGGAGCAGGGCGGGAGAGTCAGCGGGGTGGAAACAGCTGGCCATGGCCGCCTGCAGGCGGCTGCCACGGTGATTGCCTGCGGCGTGTGGAGCGACCGTTTTACCCGTCAGCACCGCTACCGCGTGCTGCTGGAAAGCGAGCGCGGCTATCACGTCAACCTGCCCAGGGCCGGAGTGAAGCTGCACCACTTCATCCAGTGCGCCAGCGAGAGCTTTGTCATTTTGCCCATGGCGGGTGGCGGCCTGCGCCTGGCCGGCACGGTAGAGCTGGCACACCGTGATGCGCCACCCGACTGGCGGCGCGCCCACATCCTGCTGGACAAGGCGCGGCGCATCGTCGGCGATTTTTCCACTGAGGGCATGACGGTGTGGATGGGCAACCGCCCCTCGCTGCCGGATACCTTGCCCATCATCGGCCCGGCCCCAGGGCAGCACGGCCTGTGGTTTGCCACCGGGCATGGCCATCTGGGCCTCACCCTGGCCGCCACCACGGCAGTGCTGCTGAGTGATTTGTTGCAGGGCCGCGCAGCGGAAACAGATATGCAGCCCTACCGTTTGCAACGGTTTTGATCCTGCCAGACACCGGCGCAGACCGGTCATGGCAGGAGAGCAGTAACAGGGGAAATCAGCTGGTTTCTCTTGAATGAATGCAGCGTCAAAGGAGAAATGACATGGCACAAAAGAAACTGTTTGCAGAACTTGGCCGGGTAGTGGCACTGGGCGGCATGATGGCCCCGTTTGCCATTGCTGCCGCACATGCCGATACGGTAGTGAAAATCGGCTTTTCCTCACCCTTGTCCGGCCCGCAGGCGCATTACGGCAAGGACAATGAGAACGCCACCAAGATGGCCATTGACGACATCAATGCCAAGGGCCTGGTGGTGGGCGGGCAGAAGATCAAGTTCGAGCTGGTGTCCGAGGACGATCAGGCCGACCCGCGCATTGGCACCCAGGCTGCGCAGCGGCTGGTGGATGCCGGGGTGAAGGCGGTGATTGGCCACTTCAATTCCGGAGTGTCCATTCCCGCTTCGCGTATTTATTCTGAAGCCGGTATTCCGCAACTGTCGGTGTCCACCAACCCGGCTTACACCCAGCAAGGCTACAAGACCACCTTCCGCCTGGTGGGCAGCGACAGCCAGATTGGCGGCTCGCTGGGCCAGTTTGCGGTAAAAACCCTCAAGGCCACGCGCATTGTGGCGATTGACGACCGCACCGCCTACGGCCAGGGTATTGCCGACGAATTCGTCAAGGCGGTGACTGCCAATGGCGGCAAGGTGGCACGGCGTGAATTCACCACCGACAAGGCAACCGATTTCAGCTCCATCCTGACGGCGGTGAAAGCAATCAATCCGGAAGTGATTTTCTACGGTGGGGCGGATGCCCAGGCTGCGCCGATGGCCAAGCAACTCAAACGACTGGGGCTGAAAGCCAGGCTGATGGGTGGTGACATGATGAACACCCCCACCTTCATCCAGCTGGCCGGGGCGGATGCGGCGGGTCACTATTCCGCTGTGGCGGGTGGGGTGTTGACTGCCCGTCCGGCGGGCAAGGCGTTTGAAACCCGTTACAAGGCGCGCTTCCATCAGGATGTGGTACTGCTGGGGCCGCAATTCTACGACGGGGTGATGCTGGTGGCCGAAGCCATGAAGCAGGCGGGTTCTGTCGAGCCGGCCAAGTACCTGCCCAAGCTGGCCACCATCCGTTACAGCGGTGTCACCGCCGACTTTGCCTTTGCGCCCAATGGCAACCTGCTGAAGGCACCGGTGACACTGTCCGAGGTCAAGAACAACGCCTGGCAGGTGCAGGCGGTGGTGAACTAGTTGGTGTAGTCCTGACGGTATTTCCCTGCGTTCTCATCAGTCTCATGCCTGGGTTGGCCTTGCTTGCGGGGTCAGCCCTTTTTTCATGCCGGCGCACCATCCACATGAAAAAGGCCCTGCATGTGCAGGGCCGGGGCAGAAAAGGGAAGTGCAAGGGGTTTGCTTCAGAAACCCAGGCTGTCCAGCAAATCGTCCACTTGTTGCTGGCTGGACATCACGTCCGGGTTGCCTTCCTGATTGATGGCCGGGCCGTTGAGCAGGCTGCTGTCCAGCGCGCCCTTCTTGTGTTCCGGCGAGAATTCCACCAGCAGGTTCAGCATTTCAGCTTCGATGGTTTTGAACATATCCATCATTTTCTTGATGACCTGACCGGTGAGGTCCTGGAAGTCCTGTGCCATCACGATTTCCAGCAACTGGGTATTCGTTTCGTGCGTCTGTTCCGGTACCTGGTTCAGGTACTGGCGGGTGTCATTGGCCAGCTGTTTGAACTCTTCCACCGACAGCTGGTTGGCATACAGCAGGTTCCAGCGTTCGGACAGGCTCTTGGAGTTGCTGCCCAGTTTGTCTTGCAGGGGCTGGGCCACGTCGATGGCATTGAGCACCCGGTCGGCCGCGCTCTTGGTCAGCGAGGCAATATAGCTTAGCCGGTCGCGCGCATCGGGAATGGCGTCGGCCACCTTTTCCAGCGACTTGTCATAGCCCATGTCACGCAGGGTGTTGTGCATCTTGCGCGTGATCTGGCCAATTTGCTCGTACATCTCTTCATTGTGTGCATTACCCGCTGTTTCTGCAGCAGCAGCGTCACTCGCCGGCTCTTTGTGCTGGCTGGCAATGCTGTCGAACAGTGCTTCGAGATCCGGGGAATCTCCGCTATCTAGAATGTGATCCGGCACGATAGCTTCTCCTCTTTGCTGACCTGGCAAGTCGTCTTGCCATGTATATGCGTTTACTTGTTCAGGGTCTGGAAGATCTTGTTCATCTTTTCTTCCAGCGTGGCCGCGGTAAACGGCTTCACGATATAGCCGCTGGCACCGGCCATGGCTGCCTCGATGATGTTTTCCCGCTTGGCTTCGGCGGTGATCATCATGAAGGGAAGATGCTTGATCTGCTGGTCGGCACGGACCGCCTTGAGCAGCTCGATGCCCGTCATGTTGGGCATGTTCCAGTCCGACACGATGAAGTCGAAATGCTGGTTTTTCAGCTTGTGCAAGGCAACCTGGCCGTCTTCGGCCTCGTCCACATTGGTAAAGCCCAGCTCTTTGAGCAGGTTGCGCACAATGCGTCTCATGGTCGAGAAATCATCGACGACCAGAAACTTCATGTTCTTGTCCACCATAAATGAGGCTCCAAAGAGTTGATTCGTTAGTGGCGTCCACCCGCCCGGCACAGGCCAAAGCGGGGACAGCGTTATCTTTGAAGGTAAGGCAGCAGGGTTTCAGCCAGGATTGCCGGGTCGAATTTGGCAACATAGGCATCCACCCCCACGCTGGAACCCATCGCCTTGTTGGCATTGGACGACAGCGAGGAATGCATGATAACCGGGATGCCTTTGAAGCGGA
>NZ_JAELUD010000045.1:0-34309 GCF_016429185.1 Aquitalea sp. ASV11 | reverse complement strand
CCCCCCCCCCCCCCCCCCCCCCCCCCCCCCCCCCCCCCCCCCCCCCCCCCCCTTTTTTTGCGTTCGTCTCGTGGGCTCGGAGATGTGTATAAGAGACAGGCCTTGCGCTGGGCATCGCTTTGGCTCATTTGTTGTTCGTAACGCTTGAGGACATCCTTGTCCGGACGGCTGCGTACATCGCTGTCGGCCATGGCAACGGCGACCAGAGCATTGGAAACAACAACAGCCAGCATCAATTTTTTCAACATGATTCACTCCATTCATTAAGCATGAATGCAAGCATCAACAGCCACGTGTCATAAAAAAATATTCAATTTTTTTGATGACAATTCGCCATGAATACGTAGAATTACTTTGCTAGTATTGGCTTATTTACTTGCATCGGGTTGGTGAAGTGAATATTAAACGCGATGAATTCCCATTCATAGCGAAATGATCTGAACAGTTCATTCAATAATTTTGAACATGAAATTATCCCTTGATGCCCTGCTGGTTCTGGATGCCATCGACCGTAACGGCAGCTTTGCCGCAGCTGCGGACGAGCTGCACCGCGTCACATCCGCGGTGAGCTATGTCATCCAGAAACTGGAGCAGGACCTTGATGTCACGCTGTTCGACCGCAGTGGTCACCGCGCCCGGCTTACCCCGGCGGGTGAACTGCTGCTGCGCGACGGACGCTACCTGCTGGATGCCGCACGCAGTGTCGAACACCGCCTGCAACAACAGGCAGCAGGCTGGGAAAGCGAGCTGGTCATCACCATTGGCGACCTCATTCCGTTCGAACAGCTCATTCCGCTGATCCAGCGCTTTGACGAATTGGGCAGCGGCACCCAGCTGCGCTTTAACCGCGAAGTATTCGGCGGTATTTGGGATGCGCTGTATGACGCGCGTGCCGATCTGGTGCTGGGTGCGCCGGGACATCCGCCCGCCGGTGATTATTTCTTCCGTGAAATCGGCTCTATCGACTTTGCCTTCTTGGTCAGCCCGAATCACCCGCTGGCCAGTGCCGCGGAACCGCTGGCTGCCCATACCCTGCGCCAGCACCGTATCATTTCGCTGGGAGACACCTCACGCCGACTCCCTACACGCACCGCTGGTATTCTGGATGGCCAGGACGTCCTCACCGTCCACACCCTGGATGCCAAGCTGGCCTTGATGGTGGCAGGGCTCGGAATCGGCTATTTGCCACGCATGCTTGCCACGCCTTATCTGCAAAGTGGCCAACTTGTGGAAAAATCACTGAAGGAAAAACGCAGTTGCACCAAAATGTTCTATGCCTGGAAAGAAGAATCTCCAGGCAAGGCACTTGGCTGGTTTATCAATAATCTTGGTCTTGCCGTTCAGAACAGGCAATTGCTCATTTAAGGCCCCCCATGTTTCAGCCTCACGGCAGCTCACCTCAACTGCACTGGACCTGCCAGCGATTGCTGGCAGCCGGTTTGCCGTGCCAGGTGCCGGAGGAAAGCCCGCTGTGGCTGCCACCTGACTGGGAGGGCTATCTTGCGGAAAACTGCTGGCTGGATCTGGCAAGCGATGACAGCCAGGCCCTGGCGGTGCGCAGCGAGCACTGCCGCCAGCATGGCAAGCAACTGGTGGAAATTTGTGCCAGCTGGCAGCCGCAAGGCGAAGTACTGGGCTTCATGCTGTTGTGCGGCAGCAGCGCCTCCCCCTCTCCTGCTGCCGTGCAGTGGCTGGATCATTGCGCTCCGCTGGCCGGGGCCTGGCTACACTGCGGGCCATGTGGCAGTGCGCGCTATACCCATCATGTAATGCAAGCGCTGCAACACGCCTGGCAACTGGCCTGGCAGCAATGTCCTCCGACAGCAAACCCGCAACTGCTCGATTGGGAAGCACTGATGCAACAGCAATGGCAAATCGCTGACAAGCTGTTGCAGCTTTCGCAGGCTTATCTGCGCAGTCACGGCATTGCACCGGATACCGCTGACAGTGGCTCAGTGCGCCAACGCTTTGCCCTGCCACCCGCCAGCCAGACGCACTTTGCCGCCAATCTGGCTCTGCTGATTGTGCTGGCCATGCAGCAACGCGACACCTTGCATGACATCTTGCAGCAGGTGTTTGCTGCCTTACAGCCAAAACAGCCACCCAAAGCGGACTGAGCAAACAAAAAAAACCCGCCAGATGGCGGGTTTTTTATCGACCAGGCAAACCGGATCAGGCAGCAGGTGTAGCAGCAGCCGGCTTTTTGCGGCTTACTGCAGCAGCGGTAGCCTTGGCTTGCTTGCTGGCAGCTTCTACGCTGGCTTCAGCAATTTCTGCGCTTACTTTCTTGGCGGTCTTGGACACGCTTTCAAAAGCAGCGTTGGAGCTGGTGACCAGGGTTTTCAGTGCAGAAACTGCAACATCGGAACCTGCCGGTGCGTTCTTGGACAGGCGGTCCAGATTGGTCAGCAGCAGCTTGTTCTGTTCTGCCAGTTGCTCTTCCACAAAAGTGGTCAGCTCGCCCTGGGTGGCAACGGCAACATCGTACACTTCACGTGCCACGCTGAATGCCTGGTCCAGGCTGGGTTGTGCAAGACTGGTTTGCAGTTCGGCAAATGCCTTCGGGTCCTTCACTTCGGTCAATGCCTTGAAATGCTTGGCATTGCTGTCCAGCAGCTTGCGGGTCAGTTCCAGCTGCAGGCTGGCGAAGCGTTCGGCACCGGCCAGAACGATGGAGGACAGGCGAACGGCTTTGTCAAATTGCGCCTGGCCGAGAGCAGAGAATTCTTGGGTATTGGTAAACATGGCTACTCCTGGAAATGTCGATATACAACTCAGCTTTACAGTCACAACAACCGTTTCGCCGCCGATGCTGCACAGCAGCAAACGTAATTTAACCAAAGCAGCGGATGCGGTCAAGAAAATGTTGCAGCGCACAATCCGCTAAACAGCTATTTTGTATGTGTTTTTACAACAGCAACATTCCAAAAGCATTACAGTTGCAAGACTATTTCCTGGCGCTGGCGTCAACGATTTTTTTTGCAGCGCAAAATGCAGGCCCCTCACCACATGCAGATTGATTCAGCGCCATTGAAAGGGGCAGTGCAAGCCAGTAAACTCGCTCCATAGAAGAAATCTATTTATATAAAGCCTACCCATGAGCTCTGCGGCCAACGCCTTTGACATCAAATCTGCCAGCCTCGATCTGCTGGCCCTGATTCTCCACACGGACAATCTGGAAGAACTCACCACCGCCCTGGATGCCCGCTTCGGTCCGGCCGGCGATGCACCGGCCGAAGCCTTTTTGCTGGATGTGGAAGGCCTGCCGCAAGCTGCCGATACCGAATACGGCCGGCTGTTGCCCATGCTCAGCCGTCATGGCATCCGCGTGGTTGCCTTGCGTCACCCGGAAACATCCATGGCGGAAGTGGCCAGCCGTTACGGCCTGGCTTATGTGCGTGGCGTAACGCCCGCCCGCTCCACCCAAAGCAGCAGCGAAGTCCAGAACAAACCGGCTGAGGCCGCCGCCGTGGTGGCACCGCCGCCCGGCACAATGATCGTGGACCGGCCGGTACGTGCCGGCCAGCAGATTTACGCCCGTGGCTGCGATCTGGTGGTACTGGCCATGGTGAGCGCCGGTGCCGAAGTGATTGCTGATGGCAACATCCATGTCTACGCCCCGCTGCGTGGCCGAGCGCTGGCTGGTGCACGGGGTAATACCGCTGCACGTATTTTCGTGCGCAGCATGGAAGCCGAACTGGTTTCCATTGCCGGCGTCTATCGCACTATCGAACAGGCCTTGCCGGAGAGCATCAAGGGCAAGCCGACCCAGATTCAACTTGAGAACGAGCGCCTGGTCATGACCGCGCTTGGCGAATAATTCACATCAAAGGATTTACCGTGGCAAAAATCATCGTCGTGACTTCCGGCAAAGGTGGTGTCGGCAAAACCACCACCAGTGCCAGCTTTGCCTCCGGCCTGGCCCTGCGCGGCCACAAGACCGTGGTGATCGACTTTGACGTCGGCCTGCGCAACCTGGACCTGATCATGGGTTGCGAACGCCGCGTGGTATACGACCTGATCAATGTGGTGAATGGCGAAGCCTCGCTGAACCAGGCGCTGATCAAGGACAAGAACTGCGACAACCTGTACATCATTCCTGCCTCGCAAACCCGCGACAAGGATGCCCTGTCGCAGGAAGGCGTGGAAAAAGTACTGAAGGATCTGGCCGACAGCGGCTTTGAGTACATTGTGTGCGACTCCCCGGCCGGTATCGAAAAAGGCGCACTGATGGCGCTGTACTTTGCCGATGAAGCGCTGATCGTCACCAACCCGGAAGTCTCTTCGGTACGCGACTCCGACCGTATCCTGGGCATTCTGGCCTCCAAATCGCGCCGCGCCGAACAAGGTGGCGAACCGGTGAAAGAGCACCTGCTGATTACCCGCTACTCCCCTGCCCGCGTGGACAAGGGCGAAATGCTGTCGGTGGATGACGTGAAGGAAATCCTGCGCGTGCCGCTGATCGGCGTGATTCCGGAATCACAAACCGTACTGCAAGCCTCCAACTCCGGTACCCCTGCCATTCATCTGAAGGGCAGCGACGTAGCCGAAGCCTATTCTGACGTGATTGCACGTTTCCTGGGCGAAGATCGCCCCATGCGCTTCCTTGATGCGCCCAAAGTGGGTTTGCTCAAGCGCCTGTTCGGAGGTTAAACCATGTCCCTAATCGACATCCTGTTCGGCAAACGACAGAAAACCGCTGCCATTGCCAGAGAACGTCTGCAGATCATCCTGGCGCATGAGCGCAATGGCCGCAGCGCACCGGACTACCTGCCCGCACTGCAGCGCGAGCTGATGGAGGTGATCTCCAAGTACGTGTCGGTCAATCTGGACGATATCAAGGTACAGGTGGAACGCCAGGACGACTTCGAAGTACTGGAAGTGAATATCGTGCTGCCGGAGCATCAACGCTAAACCATGACGCTGACCGAACTCCGCTACATCGTGGCCGTGGCGCGCGAGCGCCATTTTGGTCGCGCCGCACAAAGCTGCTTTGTCAGCCAGCCCACTCTGTCCATTGCCATCAAGAAGCTGGAAGACGAACTGGGCATCACCCTGTTCGAGCGTGGTGGCCAGGAAGTGGCGGTGACGGAAATTGGTGAACGCATCATCGAGCAGTCGCAGCGCGTGCTGGAGGAAGCCGAAACCGTCAAGCGACTGGCCGGCGAACACCAGAACGAGCTGGTGGGGCCGCTCAAGCTGGGTGTGATCTTCACCATCAGCCCCTACTTGCTGCCACGACTGATTCCGGCGCTGCGCATTCTGGCACCGGACATGCCGCTGATCCTGGAAGAGAACTACACCGCGCGACTGGCAGAAATGCTCAAGCGCGGTGAAGTGGACGCCATCATCGTGGCCGACCCGTTCGAAGAAGCCGGTACGGTGGCCTGGCCGCTGTATGACGAACCCTTTGTGGTGGCCACGCCCAAGGGCCATCCCTGGGAAAAGCAGGACTGCGTCAATGCCAGCCAGTTGACCGACGAAAGCGTGCTGCTGCTGACCCAGGGCAACTGCTTCCGCGATCAGGTGTTGCAGGCATGCAGCGAACTGGCCAGCAAGCAGAACCACCACTCGGGTCTCGCCAGCACCTTGCAAGGCAGCTCGCTCAACACCATCCGCCACATGGTGGCCAGCGGCATGGGGGTGACGGTGATGCCATCCACCTCCATCGGCCCGGGCGATGACAGCCTGTTGTCGGTAGTCCCCTTCGAGGCTCCGGCACCCGAGCGCCGGGTCCTGCTGGTGACCCGCAAGCAGTTCTTCCGTAAAAAGGCGGTGGAAACCCTGCAGCAGGCCGTGTTCCGTTCCGGCCTTGCCGGAGTGACCATGCTGGAAGGCGCAGGGCCTATCGGCAGCTGAAACCAGCCAACAGCAGGAAGAAAAAAGCCGCTCTTCTTGAGCGGCTTTTTGTTTGCCAATACCGAACGGACTCAGCCTTGTGCTGCACGTACCAAGGCAGCCAGTCGCGCGATGCCCTCTTCAATCCGTTCCGGTGCTGCGTGGCTGAAATTGAGCCGCAAATGTCCAATGCCATCTTCCGGATCGGGGTAGAACGGCTCACCAGGCATGAAGGCAACATTGCACTTAGCCAGCGCCACTTTCAGCAGCTCGCGGGTGTCTTGCGGACGCTTCAGCGTCAGCCAGAAGAACAGGCCGCCCTTGGGAACCTGCCAGTCTGCCAGATCGGCAAAATGCTTTTCCAGCGCAAGCTGCATGGCATCGCGGCCTACGCGGTAGGTATCGCGCAAGGATTGCAGGTGAGCCGGGAAGTCCGGGCTGGCCAGTTGCTGGGCAATGAACCACTGACCGGGACGATTGCTGTGCAGGTCGGTGGATTGCTTGAGCTTGACCAGATGCGGATACAGCTCGGGCGAGGCAATCAGATAACCTTCGCGCAAGCCCGGCGCCAGGGTCTTGGAGAAGGAACCGGCATAAATCCACGGCGTGTTCTTCAGGTGGCTCACCAGCGGTGCCGGTGCTTCGCCATCGTAGGACAGTGCGCGGTACGGATCATCCTCGTAAACCGGCAGACCATGGCTGTCGATCACTTCGGCCAGTGCACGGCGGTTTTCCTCGCTGTAACAGGCACCGGACGGGTTCTGGAAGCTGGGAATCAGATAGGTCAGCCGCGGCTTGGCCGTACGCAGGGCTTCATCCAGCTTCTCGGGAGAGAGCTGGCCGTTTTCCTGTGCCACGGCGGTGATTTTGGCACCAAACAGCTTGAATGACTGCAAGGCGGCCAGATAGGTGGGGCCTTCGGTCACCAGCGATGTACCCGGGTCGATAAACAGCTTGGACGCGAGGTCGATGGCCTGTTGCGAGCCGGACAGCACCAGCACCTGCTGGGCAGTACAGTCCAGCCCCATCTTGCGCGCCTGGGCTGCAATCAGCTCACGCAGTTCCGGTTCACCCTCGGTCGTACCATATTGCGCCAGTGATTGCGGCATGCCGGTAAAGTCCAGCTTGGGCAGACAGCTGGCTGCCGGCAGGCCACCGGCAAAGGAAATGACTTCAGGGCGTTGTGCCGCGGCCAGAATTTCGCGGATCAGCGAACCCATCAGTCGTTCGATACGTTCTGAAAACATGGTAATCTCCCTGATTGTCACATCAGTATGTCAACCATATCGCCGTGGCCGAGGGTGGTAAGCCTACGGAAGCGGAGCTCCTGTAGCAGTGTTGTTGTTGGGCTGCTACCGCCATATGGTTTACTGCTGTGCCAATCCAACGAACAATAAACGTCAATTTTTTTGACCTAATTTACCCCTAGGCGGGGAAGTCGTCAACATGCCTGACACTGATAGCTCGATTGACCTGCGCGCGGCGATGGAAGTGTTCTTCCATGCCTACAAGGCGTTTACCGCCAAGCCGGATGAAATACTGGCCCGTCGTGGCCTGGCCCGCGTACATCACCGCATCCTGTTCTTTGTGGCCCGCTATCCCGGCCTGTCGGTCAAGGACCTGCTGAGCGCGCTGGATGTCACCAAGCAGGCCATCAACATGCCCTTGCGCCAGCTGGTGGAAATGGGGCTGATTGCCAGCGTGGCGGCCAGCCACGACAAACGGGTGAAGCAACTGTCGCTGACCAGCGAAGGCCGCAAGCTGGAAGAAGCCCTGCACAAGGAGCAAGCCCGCCTGCTCAGCCAGGCTTTCAGCCGCATTGGCGACACCGCCACCCGCGACTGGATGGCGGTCAACAGCCAGCTGGCTGGCCGTCAGGAGCCAGACGAAGGCAAGCACTAGGGACAATACGCAGCACCGGACGCAAAAAAGCCCGTGCGAACTGCACGGGCTTTTGCTTGTGACCAAACCCGGTGGGTTCAGCTGATTTTCTCGTAGCGCACTTCCAGGATCTCGATATCCTCGTCGCCATCCGGCCCGCGAAACAGCACGGTGTCACCTTCGCGCGCCTTGATCAGGGTGCGGGCAATCGGTGAAATCCAGCTGATATGGCCACGCGACAGGTCGATTTCATCCACTCCGACAATACGCAGCAATTGCTCGCTGCCATCGCCGCGCTCAATCAACACGGTGGCGGAGAAAAACACCTGATCGGTCGCCTCACGGGCTTCCGGGTCCACCACTTCGGCCAGCTCCAGCCGCTTGGTCAAAAAGCGGATGCGGCGGTCGATTTCGCGCAAGCGGCGCTTGCCGTACAGATAGTCGCCGTTTTCCGAGCGATCGCCATTGCTGGCAGCCCAGTTGACGATCTGCACCACTTCCGGCCTTTCCTTGTTGACCAGCTGGTACAGCTCGTCCTTCAGCCGCAACCAGCCACCGGGGGTGATGTAGTTCTTGCTGGACACGGGCAGCCGCTGTTCGGCTGGCAGATCATCTTCTGCTTCGTCGTTTTCTCGGGTAAATGCCTTGCTCATGCGAATCTTCCAGCCCTGGGTTGCAGTCCGCTTGCGTGAAAGCGGTACAGCGGGTTCATCAAGCCATTACTTGCGCGGCGGCAACAGCCATTCCTGACAATACATCAACAGGTTTTTGGGCCGCAGTTTCAGCTGCTGCAACTGTGCATAATCCAGCCACAGCAAATGATACTGGTTGTCCTCGGTCATGCGCGCCAGTTCCGGCCCGCCCAGGCGCAGCGTGCCACGAAACTTGCTGGCCAGGAATACATGCTCGATACGCCCCTTGTGCTCCAGCACATCCAGCTGTTCGTCCAGCCAGACATTCAGCCCGGTTTCCTCGCGCGTCTCTCGCACCGCGGCCATGGCCGGGGTTTCGCCAGACTTGATGGTACCGCCGGGCAGGACATAGTATTCCTTGCCATTCTTGATACGCTGCATCATCAACAGCCGGCCATCCTGGATGATGACCACCGAGGCACGCGGACCGCGCTTGCCAGAGAGCAAGCGGGCAGCCGCCCCAGGCAGGGTTGCCTGCTGCCTGCCTTGATGCGACACGTCGTCAGAATGCAAAACGGGTGACCGCAAGGCAGCCACCCATTTGCCTGCACGCGTCGCCAGTGCCGTCAGCGACGGCCAATGGCGGCGGCTCACTCGCCCTTGCTGCCGCGGGTTTTCTTGCGGCCGGTCATGGTCAGGTCAGACCATTTCATTACCGCTGCCACTTCGGCTTCGTTCAGTTCATAGAACTGACCGCGCTTCAGGCGCGGGGGCAGGCCCAGGTTGCCAAAGCGGACGCGGATCAGACGGCTGACAGTGAGGCCGAAGTGTTCGAACATGCGACGCACTTCGCGGTTACGCCCTTCCTTGATCACCACGTTGTACCACTGGTTGGCACCTTCTTCGGCACCACCGCGCTGGAATACGCGCTGGAAGGCAGCCGGGCCGTCTTCCAGTTCCACACCAGCGGTCATTTCCTTGGCGATTTCCGGGGTCAGCTCGCCCAGCACGCGCACCGCGTACTCACGCTCCACTTCGAAGCTGGGGTGCATCATGCGGTTGGCCAGTTCTCCGCTGGTGGTGATCAGCAACAGGCCGGAGGTGTTGACGTCCAGACGGCCCACGGCCACCCAGCGGCTGCTCTTTGCCTGTGGCAGGCGCTCGAACACGCTGACACGGCCTTCCGGGTCGTCACGGGAGACGATTTCGCCTTCCTGCTTGTGGTACATGATGATGCGCGGCAGACGGTCGGCCCATTTGAGCTTGATCACGTCGCCCTTGGCGGTAACGCGGTCTTCCGGGCCGACACGGTCGCCCAGATTGGCTTTTTTGCCATTGACCATCACCAGGCCGGCTTCGATCCATTCTTCCATCTCGCGGCGGGAGCCGACACCGGAAGCGGACAGCGCCTTTTGCAGGCGTACCGGTTCAATCTGTTCCTTGTCGAGGCGTACCTCGCGCAGCCGCTTGGACTTTTCTTTCACGTCCTGACTCGGGCTGCGCAGACGCAACTTTTTTGCCTTGATTACCAGCGACTTGCCTTCTGCGCGCGGCTTGCCCGCGGCGGGTGCACGACGCTGTTCGCGCGGGCTTTGTTCACCATCAGCCACCGGCATGGCGGCGTTCTTGTTACCAAAACGGCGTTCGTGCTGCAGGGCTTCGCCACCTTCGGCTTGCAGGCGCTCGGCCTTTTCCTGACGACGGGCAGCCTGTTGCTGGCGATTGTTTTCCGACTGGTTGCGCTTGCCGGTGCCTACCGGCTTGGCTTGTACTTCGCCACGGCGGTTGACGGTTTCCTTACGGCGGTTGTTGGCCGGTTTTTTCGGCTCGGCCACATTACCATTGGGTTCGCCGTTTTCATCACGCGGCAAGCCACGGGCCTGGCGTTGCAGTTCCAGCTGGGCCAGTTCGGCACGGCTCATCTTGAACAGCGGTGCGCTTTCGTGCGGGGCGGCACCGGTTTGTGGCTGCAGCAGGTTGCCATAGGCATCGCGCGGTGCAGCCGGGCGGCGACCTTGCGGCTTGCCACCGGCTTCTTGCGGGTTGCGCGGTTTGCCAAAGCCTCCCGGCTTGCCACGGCCTTGCTGCTGCGGGGCATTGCCACGTGCGGCGTCAGGCTGACGGCGCTGGCTGGTGCTTTCGCGGCCCTTTACACGCGCCACCGGCTGGCGGGCGTTGTTTTGTCCTTTGGTAGACATAAATCATGCTCTTTCAGTACGAGCGCACGGGCTACTCTGCCAGTGGCTCCAGATTGTCCGCCTCATCGTCGAGGGGGAGAGTGTCTTCGGCGTCTTCGCTGCCGATCTCTTGTGGCTGGGCATCGGGTATGACCAGTGTTCCCAAGTCTGCCAACGGTGGCAGATCCCTTAGCGAAACAAAGCCAAGATCATCCAGAAACTTGCGGGTGGTGGCATACAGCCCCGGCCGGCCGGGCACGTCCTTGTGCCCGATTACTTCAATCCAACCCCGCTCCAGCAGGGTTTGCATCACACTGGTGGATACCGACACGCCACGAATGGATTCGATATCACCGCGGGTAACAGGTTGTTTGTAGGCGATAATCGCCAGGGTTTCCATCACGGCACGCGAGTAACGCGGCGGCTTTTCCGGGTTCAGCCGTGACAGGTAGGGAGTGAATTCTGCCCGGGCGCGAAAACGCCAACCACTGGCCAGTTTCACCAGTTCCACACCGCGGCCACGCCAGTCCGCCTGGATGTCTTCCAGGATGTCGTTGAGCAGGGCTGCCTTGATGTCTTCGGTAAACAGCTTTTTGAGCTGGGATACCGACAAGGGTTCCGTCGCGGTCAACAATGCCGTTTCCAGCACGATCTTGAGATAGTTTAAGTCGGTGATGGTGGTCATCGGACCTGATATCGCCCGGCCCGGCTTGCGGGATACGGGAGCGAAATACATTGCGCGGGGGAAGGCGCGGATTTTACATGAAATCCACTCGAGCGACACTGTCTATTCGTCCGCGACTGACATGCATGCAACAGTGGCGGCATCAGTTGATGGCGATGCGCACATAGATGGGCTGATAGGCCGCGTCCTGACTCACCTTGATCAGCCCTTCCTTCACCAGTTCCAGCACGGCGATGAAGTTGACCACCAGATGGGCCACGCCCTTATCGACTTCGAACAGTTCCTCGAACGGCACGTATTCGCGCCCAGTCAGGTAGCGCAGAATCCAGCTCATCTGCTCTCGTACCGACAGCTCGTCCTTTTCCACTTTGTGGCTGCGCTTGTGCCTGGCGCGGGACAGGATGGCCAGCCAGGCCTGGCGCAGATCCACCGCGGCGACATCCGGCAGCCGCGCCTCCGCACCCTGCTCGATCAATACCGCCAGCCAGGCAAAGTCGCGGTCGGCCTGCGGCAGCTTGTCCAGCTCCAGCGCGGCCAGCTTCATCTGTTCGTAGTCCAGCAGGCGGCGCACCAGTTCGGCACGTGGGTCGTCCGGTTCGCCTTCTTCATCCAGCGGCGGGCGTGGCAGCAGCAGGCGTGATTTGATTTCAATCAGCAGCGCCGCCATCAGCAGGTATTCCGCCGCCAGCTCCAGCCGTTCGGCGCGCATGGCATCCACATAGCCCATGTACTGGCGGGTGATGTCGGCCATGGGGATATTCAGCACATCCAGGTTTTGCTTGCGGATGAGGTAGAGCAGCAAATCCAGCGGGCCTTCGAAGCTTTCCAGAATCACCTGCAAGGCATCGGGCGGGATGAACAGGTCTTGCGGCACTTCCAGCACCGGCTGGCCAAACACATGGGCGATGGGCAGGCCGGCCGGCAATTCCGGCGCGGTCAGGGCAAAGTTGTCGGGCGAGGTCGGGATACTCATGCGGCAGAGTGTACGCCAAGCGGGTGGGTTTTGACCCATTCCAGAAACAGCCGCGCCGGGCCGGACAGGCTGACCTTGCGGTGATAGGCCAGCATGATGGTGCGCGAGGGTTCGTGCTCGGCCAGCGGCAGACGGCACAGCGTGCTGCTGATCATCACCTCCGGCAGCGCCGTCCAGCCCAGCCCGGCTTCCACCAGCATGCGCAAGGCTTCCAGGTAATTGGACGGCTCACGCACGTCCAGCGGGGTGGCCTGTTGCTGGAACAGGTTTTCTATCAGCCGGCGGCAGCGGGTGTTGCTGCCAGGCAATAGCGCGGGATAGCGTGCCAGGTCCTGCAGGGTGAGGGAGTCCAGCAGGGCCAGCGGGTGCTGCCCGGACACGGCAAAGCACAGTCTTTCCTCCAGCACCGCCACATAGTCCAGCGCCTGCTCATGCAAAGGCGGTTCGGACATGAAGCCCAGTTCCAGCTCGCCCTGACACAGCAGCTTGTGGGTTTCGGCCGAGGTCTTGAAATCCACGGTGAGGTCGATGCCGGGATACTGGCGTACAAAATCGGCCAGCACGGGCTTGAGGTAATACAGACCGATGTGCTGGGTGGTAGCCAGATGCAGCTTGCCCACCTGGGCCGGCTGCAGGCTGCGCAGCAGCTGGCTGGCCTGTTCGGCCTCGGCCAGAATGCGCAGCGCATGCGGCAGGAAGGCGCGCCCGGCTTCGGTCAGTACCGTGCGCCGGCCGATGCGGTCGAACAATTCCACGCGCAGGCCATCCTCCAGGCTGCGGATGCGCTTGGACAGGCCGGGCTGGGTGAGGTGCAGGCAGTCGGCGGCGCGGGAAAACGAGGCTTCACGTGCGGCGGTGACAAAGGCCTTGAGAGCGGCTAGGTGAAAATCCATTCCAAATCATTATGGAAATGTCAAACAAATCCAACTTTTTGTTTGATCTTGATCTGGCTACTATACCAGCACCCTCCACACTCCGCCCCGAATTCATACCATGGGAAATCAGAACCTGCCGTGGATTCAGCCGCTGTCGCTGAACCGCCCGGCACAACCGCAACTGGCACGCGCCGTGGTCATGGTGCGCCCGGTCGACTTTGCCTTTAACGAACAGACCGGTGCCGACAATGTGTTCCAGCACCGGCTGAACCTGCCCGCCACCGCCGTCACCGCCCAGGCCATGGCCGAGTTCGACGCCATGACCCACCGTCTGCAAGACCACGGCCTGCGGGTGATGGTGCTGGAAAAGAGCCCGGACGGCATTCCCACCCCGGATGCGGTATTTCCCAACAACTGGTTCACCACCAGCGCCGATGGCAGCTTGCACATCTACCCCATGCACACGCCCAACCGCCGGCAGGAAAGGCGGGTGGAAGAACTAGCGCGGCTGTTGCTGCAACATGATTACCAGATCAACCAGATCAGCTGGGTGGGACATCCGTGGGAAGAAGAGCTGATTCTGGAGGGCACCGGGGTGATGATTTTCGACCACGCCCGCCGCCGGGTGTATGCCGCCCGCTCGCAGCGCTGTCATCCGCTGGCGCTATACCGCTATGCCCGCTTGCGCGGACTGGACGATGTGCAGTTGTTCGACACTGCCGACAGCCACGGCGTCCCCATCTATCACAGCAATGTGATGATGTCGGTGGGACAGGATATCGCGGTGATCTGCGCCGACAGCCTGTATCAACCGGAACAACGCCAACGCGTGCTGGCCGCGCTGGAATCCACCCACGAGGTGATCCAGATCAGCCATGAACAGGTAGAACAGCACTTTTGCGGCAATATCCTGCAACTGGCGGCACAGGACGGCACCCCGCTCTTGGCCATGTCGCAACGGGCCTGGAATGGCTTCACCCCGCAACAGCAACGGGTGCTGGAGCGTCACGGCCAGCCGGTGGTCAACCCCATCCCCACCATTGAAGCAGTCGGTGGCGGCAGTTGCCGCTGCATGCTGGCGGAAATCTTCCTGCCACGTGTCGAGCACTGAAATCGCCGGGACTAGAAAGATTCAATAAAAAAAGCCGGAACGTCTGTTCCGGCTTTTTTTGATCCTTCATGGCAGATGAATCGTGCAGACCGTCGCAAGAGTGCGATGCTGCAACAGCAGTTTTGTCAGCTGCGCTCAGAAACCCAGCCCCATGGCGGCGCGCACGTCGCCCATGGTTTCCTTGGCGACCTTCTCCGCGCGGCGGCAGCCTTCGAACACGATTTCCTTCACCCGGTCCGGATGCGTCAGGTATTGCTCGGCACGTTCGAACATCGGTTGCTGTTCGCGCAGCACGCCGTCAATCACCGGTTGCTTGCAGTCCAGACAGCCGATGCCCGCGCTGGTACAGCCCTTTTTCACCCATTCGCGAGTGTCGTTGTCGCTGTACACCTGGTGTAGCTGCCATACCGGGCATTTTTCCGGATTACCGGCATCGGTGCGGCGCACGCGGGCCGGGTCGGTCGGCATGGCCTTCACTTTTTTGCTCACCAGCTCCGGTGATTCGCGCATGGTGATGGTGTTGCCGTAGGACTTGGACATCTTCTGGCCATCCAGGCCCGGCATGCGCGAGGCGGCGGTCAGCTTCGCTTCCGGCTCTGGCAGGATGGTCTTGCCCTTGTTTTCCAGCCAGCCGGCCAGACGTTCGCGGTCGGCCACGCCCAGGTTCTGGCTGGCGGCCAGAATCTCACGCGCAGCTTGCAGGGCTTCGGCATTGCCGTCTTGCAGATAGGCAGTGCGCTGCTGCATGAACTGCTTGCCCTGCTTGCCGATTTTCTTGGCAGCGGCCTGGGCCAGTTCGTCGAAATTGGGCTCACGGCCAAACAGGTTGTTGAAGCGGCGGGCCACTTCGCGGGTCAGTTCGATGTGCGGCACCTGGTCTTCGCCCACCGGCACCAGGCCGGCCTTGTACACCAGGATGTCAGCAGCCTGTAGCAGCGGGTAGCCAAGGAAGCCGTAGGTGCCCAGGTCCTTGGTGGACAGTTTTTCGATCTGGTCCTTGTAGGTGGGCACCCGTTCCAGCCAGGACAGCGGAGTCACCATGGACAGTGCCAGGTGCAGTTCGGCATGCTGCGGCACCTTGGACTGGATGAACACCGTGGCCTTTTCCGGGTCGACACCAGCGGCCAGCCAGTCGATCACCATGTCCCAGATGCTCTTTTCGATGATGGCCACGTCGTCGTAATTGGTGGTGAGCGCGTGCCAGTCAGCCACCATGAAATAGCAGTCGTGGCTGGATTGCAGCTCTACCCAGTTCTTGATGACGCCGTGGTAATGACCCAGGTGCAGGCTGCCCGTGGGGCGCATGCCGGAAAGGATGCGATTGGCAAACATGGTGTGATTTCCAGATGGTCCGGGAATGACACAGCCTGTGCCGGGCTGCGCATGCTGCTGCGCGGACGGTACAGGCTGTGTCGGCCACCGGGCAAGGCGGCCTCCCGCAAGTTAGAGAAACAGACTGAGCAGATGATACACCAGCTTGCGCAAGGGATTGAGCAGCGGCATCAGTGCGCCGGTAAACAGCAACGCAATGAGGATCCACATGCCATAGGGCTCCAGCCGGGAATACTTGTAGGCCATGCCGGGTGGCAGCAGGCTTTCCACGATGCGGCCGCCATCCAGCGGCAGCAAGGGCAGCAGGTTGAGCACCATCAGCATCACGTTGATGTTGATGCCGGCCTTGCTCATCAGCGCCAGCGGCTCGGTATAGCTGTTATCCATGACGATGGCCAGCTTGAACAGCAGCACCCAGATCACCGCCATGATGAAGTTGGACAGCGGCCCGGCGGCAGCCACCCAGCGCATGCCGGAGCGCGGATTGCGCAGCGCGCCGAAATTCACCGGCACCGGCTTGGCCCAGCCAAACAGCACGCCACCCATCATCAGCGACAACAGCGGCAGCAGCACCGTGCCCACCGGGTCGATGTGCTTGAGCGGGTTCAGCGTCATGCGGCCCAGCATATAGGCCGTGGCATCGCCAAAACGTTTGGCCGCATAAGCATGCGCTGCTTCGTGCAGGGTAATGGCCAGCAAAACTGGCAAGGCATAAATGCTGATCTGCTGGATCAGTTGAGAAGTATCGCCCATGGCTTCTTTTTCAAATGAAAACGTTGACCCCCACTAGATGGGGGCAGGCACGGATGGTTCCAGTGCGGGTTTTACAGGCCGAAGATGGCTGCGTCGCCCTTGCCCTGGCGCAGCAGCTCCACGCCATCGGTCATGTCAATCACCGTGGTGGGTTCGGTGCCGCACCAGCCGCCGTCAATCACCGCATCCACCACATGCTCCAGCCGCTCGCGGATTTCATACGGGTCGGTCAGTGCTTCCTCATCGCCCGGCAACAGCAGGGTACAGGACAGGATGGGCTCGCCCAGCTCTTCCAGCAGGGCCAGCGCCACCTTGTGGTCCGGCACACGCAGGCCGATGGTGGCGCGCTTGGGGTGCAGGGTGCGGCGCGGCACTTCCTTGGTAGCCTGCAGGATGAAGGTGTAGCTGCCGGGCGTGGCGGCCTTGAGCTGGCGGAACTGGCTGTTGTCGACGCGGGCATAGTTGGCCAGCTCGGACAGGTTGTGACACACCAGCGTCAAGTGGTGTTTGAGTTCGATCTGGCGGATGGCCAGAATGCGCTCCATCGCCTTCTTGTCGCCCAGCATGCAACCCAGCGCGTAACAGGAGTCGGTGGGATACACCACCACCCCGCCATTACGCAGGATGTTGGCGGCCTCCCGGATCAGCCGCTGTTGCGGATTGTCCGGGTGAATCATGAAAAACTGTGCCATGTGTGTGCTTTAGTGTTGGTTTATGCCGCACGCGGAGCGCGGATGATGCGCTCCTGCAGTGCCTGCCATACCGGCTGGCAGATGGGTGGCAAATCGTCGGTTCGGCCCACGTCGCGGCCACCTTCGCCCGGAGCATGGAAATCGCTGCCGGCACTGGACAACAGGCCGTAACGCTGGGCAATCAGCGCAAACTTGTGCATGTCGTCCAGACTGTGGCTGCCGCTGGCCACTTCGATGCCCTGCCCGCCGGCATCCTTGAAGTCCAGAATCAGCCGCTCGATCAGGGTGCGGCCCATATCGTAACGGCCGGGATGGGCAATCACCGCCATGCCGCCGGAGGCGACAATCCAGCCGACCGCATCGGCCAGCCGCGCCCATTCATGCGGCACATAACCGGGCTTGCCCGGCGTCAGGTATTTGCGGAACACCGTGCGCACGTCCCTGACCTCACCGCTGTTCACCAGAAAGCGGGCAAAGTGGGTACGGCCCACCATTTCCGGGTTTTCACACACTGCCATCGCGCCCTCGAATGCACCATGAATGCCGATGCGGGCCAGCGAGTCGGACATTTCCTGTGCACGTTGCACCCGGCCATCGCGGATGGACTGCAAGCCCGCCTTGAGTGCCGCATGTTCCGGGTCTATCCCCAGCCCGACAATATGCACGGTGTGCTTGCCATTCCAGGTGACGGACACTTCCACGCCATTGAGGAAATCCACGCCGTGGGCGGCAGCGGCGGCACGCGCATCGGCCAGACCGCGGGTGCAGTCGTGGTCGGTCAGCGCCACCAGCGTGGCTTCACGCTCTGCCGCGCGCGCAATCACCTCGGCCGGTGGCAAGGCGCCGTCCGAGGCATGTGAATGAAAATGCAGGTCAATGCTGGCCATGGCTTATTGTCCGTCCTTGTTGTGCCGCGCCTGCCAGGCGGCCAGCCGGCTGCGGTAGTCGCGCAGCTCGGCGTAATAGGTGTCGAGGATGCAGGGGTCGCAACCGCTGCCGCAACACATGTCGTCGGTGACTTCAAACGGCGGCTGCGGCATCGGGTCGTCATCCGGCGGCAGTTCGGCCTCGCTCATCAGGCGGCCACCACCGTGATGGTGAAACCGTCGCCGCTAACCACCTGACCGGGGCGGATCTTGCAGGTCTTGCGCAGCTCCTGCACGCCATCCACGGCGACATTGCCCTCGGCAATGAAATGTTTGGCTTCGCCACCGGAAGCACACACGCTGCAGGTTTTCAGCAAATCGCACAGCGCGATGTAGTCATTACGCAAGGCAAAGGTTTCGTTCATTTTTACACATCCATTCTGGACAGGCTTGTGCACCGCTTGTGGACAAGGCCTGCAACTGTTTGAGCGAAAAGCAAAATCCGTCACTGCCCGTTTTTTAGGCAGTTGCCACCGGTTTTCCACCCGGCGGCGGGACAGGCCTGTGAGCGGCCTGTGGAAAAACAGGACAAGCCATTGAATGCCAAAGGCTTTGTGCTGGCTGACTATTTTTTAGGCAAACCATCAAGCCAGTGTGGCAGTTGCCGGATGGCGTGCCAAGCCTGTTGCAGCCGTTGCTGTTCACTGCCGTGCAGCAAGACCGGAACAATGCCCACCGCCGCCAGCTCGGCCTGATACAAGCCCAGCAGCCAGTCGCGCTCAGCGGGATGGCTACGCAGCGGATCAGGCTGCCAGGGTATGTCTGCCGCCGTCAGCAGGGTCAGCACATAGTCGTGCGGGCGGTAATGCTGCAACAAGGCGGGCGATGCCTGCCCGAATGCCACTTCCGCCCATATCTTGCAGGTCAGCACCGTGGTGTCGCAGATCAGCCAGTCGTGCTGCCGGGCCGCCAGCTGTTCTGCCTGCAACTGCCCGCAGGCAATGGCCTCGATGTCAGACATCGCCACCTGGTAGGGGCGATTGGCATAGTAGTCACGCGCATATTCCGTCACATGGACAGCGCGCATGCCTTGCGTATGCATGCTGGCGGCCAGCTGGGCCGACAAGGTGCTCTTGCCGCAGGACTCCGGCCCGACCACGGCGATTCGGTGAATGATGCTCACGGCAAACCTGCTGCCAAAGAGTGTAATTATACGTCGGCTTGCCCTGCTGCCAGTAGTCTTGCCGACGTTTTGTGCCGGACAAAGCGCTTTTCTCACCGTTGGCGGGGACAGCCCTGTGTGCGAGCTGTGGAAAACACCGGCAAGTGGCTGATACCACAATGGCTTTTTGCCATTGCCTGTTTTTTAGGCAATCTTTTGATTCCCACCAGTTGTTCACTTCCAGGCGGCCATCCCTCCGGTTTTTCCGTCCGGCCGGCATTTTTGCACACCAGCCGGGGAAAGCCTTGTGCACGGTCTGTGGGCAAATTGGCTAAGTGCATGATCCGGCTATCCTTTTCTGCACTGCCTTTTTTTTAGGCAATCCACGCAACTGCTGGCCAGTACCACCATTTAACTGTCCTGCCATGGCCCCGTATGGGCAAAAAACCAGCGGAATGCAGGCCGGACAAGGGTTTTACACACCACGCGGGGACAGGCTTGTGCATCGCCTGTGGGCAAGTGGAGCAAGTGCATGAATCCGCGACATTTTTTGTTGATTGATTATTTTTTAGGCAAAGCCGCTTCTTGTGGATGAGGCTGGTCCGGCGCAGCAGCACAAGCGGTGTGGCTGCTGTTTTTACACAAGCAGCGGGGACAGGCTTGTGTGTGGTCTGTGGACAAGGCAGCTAAGTCACTGAGATTGAAACGACTTTGCAACACTGCCTGTTTTTTGAGCAATACCCGCAGTTTTCCACGCCAGCCGTGTACCGCCATGTGGAGGGGATGTGGATAAATACTGCAAATCATTGAAGATACAGGAAAATTAAGCACCGCTTATTTTTTGGTCAATTTCCACACTACTGCAGCAATAAAAAAGGCGTGCTGCTGGCACGCCTTGAATCACAGAATGACAGGGGGGGCTAACTGCTCTCACCTACCAGCACCGTTGACAATTGCTGGCGCAGGGCATCACCACGCAGGCCTTGCGACAGCAACACCAGCAGCTTGGCCGTGGCCGCCTCGGGCGTGAGGTCAGCACCGGCAATGGCACCGGCACGGGCCAGGGGCTGGCTGGCGGCATAGGCACCTACTTCCACCGCGCCATGCACCACCTGACTGATGTTGAGGACTGCACCACCACGGGCGCTCAGCGCCGCCACACCATCCAGCAGTACCGGGTCGGCCGGGGTATTGCCATTGCCGTAGCTCATCAGCACCGCAGCATCCAGATCCCCCTCCTGCATGGCCTGCCCGGCCAGCGTGCTGGCATAGCCCGGTGTCAGGAAGAAAGTAGCCAGCTTGAGCGAAACATCCAGCGCCACCGGCTGGAAAGGCTGGCGGGCACGCAGCCAGTGCTGGCGCTGCCAGTGGGCCTGAATGCCAAAGCTGGCCAGCGCCGGGGCATTGGAGCTGTCAAAACCGGCAAAGCTGGCGGCATCCAGCTTGCGGGCACGGCAGCCACGCAGCAGCAGGCGGTTGAAGGCGATGCACACTTCGTGCAAATCCGGCTGGCTGGCGGCTTCCAGCGCATCGGCCAGATTGCTCCAGCCATCCGAACGCGGATGGACCAGTGGCAGTTGCGCACCGGTGACAACCACCGGCTTGGCCAGGCCTTGCAGGGCAAAGGCCAGCACGCTGGCGGTGTAGGCCATGGTGTCGGTGCCATGAATCACCACAAAGCCGTCGTAGGCGGCGTAGCGCGTAGCCAGATCGTCAATCAGCTGCTGCCACTGGGCCGGGACAATGGCGGAGGAGTCGATCAGTTGCGGGTATTCCACCACGTCAAAGTCCAGTGCCGGGGTGCGGAATCGCTCCAGCAGGCGCGGCAACAGGCCGGGAACGGGGGCCAGGCCCTCCGGGGTGTGGTCCATGCCGATGGTGCCACCGGTATAGAGGATGAGCAGGCGGGTCATGGTTGCATCCTTGGTCAACATCAAACAGCCGGCATGGTAGCGCAAAACCCACCGTCCTGCGGCATCGCTGCAATGGCAAAACCCCCGCGACAGCATGGCTGTGACGGGGGCTGGCAGGCTGCAAGCAGCGTAGCGTCCCTGGGGCAAGGCCTGCCGACGCCGACAGGACAAGGGTACGGCAAGGATGCGCAACGCAGCAGCAGGTTTTTTGTTAGCGGCTCTTAGCGCAGTGCCTGGCGAATGGCGTCATCCACCGCATGCTGGGCCACACCGATCTGGCCAATGATGTAGTGCTGCAAACCACGCAGATAGGGGTCGTCCTCTTCATGGCTGGCATCCTGACGCGCCTTGTCCAGCAGGCGCAGGGCCTGGTGGAAACGGTCGTCCGGGCGGTATTGGGCATCCGGCGGCAGGCGCTGGAAGGGGTTCTTGCCATCATCGATGGCCGCATCGTGCATGGCATGCAGGGCCTGGTTGATGGCGTCCACTGCGCGGTGTTCGCCCTGCTCGACACGCGGCTGGTCCGGACGGGCCAGCAGATCACGCGCCAGACGCAGGTCGGTCATGGCATGCATGTAGTAAGGATGTTCATCCGGGTGCCAGTGGTGCTGCTCGAAGCGCCAGGGCATGCCTTCGTGCCAGTCCTGGCGCATGTCCGGGTGCCAGCCATTATCGTGCCAGTCGTCAGCCTGTGCTGCCGAAGCAGCCAGCAGGGCCGAACCGGCCAGCAGCAGGGTTGCCAGTGTTTTTTTCAAGGTAGACATTGTGATCTCCCAGGGTTGCAAGCGTGTTTATTGTTGTTGCAGTGAGTCAGGAAAAACGGTGGGTTCAGAACCGAGAACAAAACCTCGCAGAGCACCCGGGCCAAGGCGCGCCGCCGCAGACAGTACATGGAGTACGACAAGACGGCGCAACGCTGGAGTGGGGGTTTTGTTATCGGGTCTTAGCGCAAGGCGTCGGCAATGGCCTGCTGGGTGGCCCGGTGTGCATCGTCGATATGGTGCAGGATGCGGCCTTGCAGATCGCGCACCCAGGGGTCGTCCTCGCGATGGCTGGCATCACGCTTCGCCTGTTCCAGCAACTGCAGGGCCTGATGGAAGCGATCGGTCGGGTTCAGGCGCGCATCCGGAGCCGGAATCTGCCAGGGGTTCTTGCCATCCTGAATGGAGGCCTGGGTCATTTCCTTCAACGCAGCGTCAATGGCACCGACAGCCCAGCGCTCATCATCCTGTACCGGCTGTACATCCGGCCGTGCCAGCAAGGCGCGGGCCTGACGCAAATCGCTCATCGCATGACCGTAATAAGGATGCTCGGCCGGGTTCCAGCGCACCGCGACAGGGGCCTGGACCGTGACCGGCACAGGCTTGTAGACGACCTGGGTACGAGTCGGAGTCACGACACAAGCAGTCAGGCTGCTGACAGAAGCGGCCAGCAACAGCCAGCCGGTCAGACGATGGACTCGGGTTTTCATCAGGATTCTCCAGTGTTGTTATCGTGCTTGCAGCATGCACCGCACGCCGGCTAGCGTCTGTTGCCCTGCTGTATCACTTGGTAAGCGTTTGTAAGAAAACTGTGTGCAATTGTTAATTCATGCCTTTTTCGCGCTGAAAACCAGCCATTCAGGCCAATGGCATGATGATATGGCACTGCACACGGCTCAGGCCTGCGGCTGGCTGTCCACCGTCACGCGGATGGCATCGTGCCGCCAGTATTCGATATCGCAGTCGATGATGCGCTGCTGCTGGTCGTAATTGATGCGGGCAATGCGCAAGATGGGCGAGCCATCGGCCAGCATTAGCGCCTGCGCCACCGCACCACGCGCCGCCGTGGGGGTAATGTCAAAGCGGGAGCGGCTGTAATGCAGGCCGTAATGCTGCTGATAGAGTTCGGTGAGGGATTGCGACAAATCCTCGCGCATGATGCCGGGAAAGCATTCCGGCTTCAGGTAATGCTCGACATACAGCACTACCCGGCCATCCAGGCTGCGCTGGCGGCAGATTTGCAACACCCGCGCCAGCGCGGGCAATTGCAGACGCTGGCTGATTTCCGGTGCCGCCACCATGCTGCGCGATGACAGCACGCGGGTATCCACCCGCCGTTGCTGCTGTTGCACCATCTGCTGGAAATGGCCACGGTATTGCGGGTTGTACTCCAGCCGTGGCGGGGCCACGAACCAGCCGCGCCGCTCTTCGCGGTAAATGCAGCCTTCCGCCTCCAGCGCCAGCAAGGCGTCCTTCAGGGTGATGCGAGTGGTATCAAACAGCTGCGACAAAGTGCGCTCTGCCGGTAATTTGCTGCCCGGTGGCAGCAGGCCACCGGCCATCTGCGCCAGCAAGGACTGTCGTATTTGGGCCACCTGGGTCTGATTATTTTCTGTTGCCATGATCTGGACTAGTCCACGTTGATTGCGCTACCGCTTAGTGTTTAGCAGAGCTGTATGACAGCCGCACGACAGCATGTCGGGTTATGACCAGAACAGGTCGATCCCAAGACTTCATGCAACTGACACGCAACTGAAACTTGCCGCACATCATCTCGTCATCTGCACTGCCTAAGATCGCCCTGCTCAATTGACCTAGTCCAAAGGATCGTCCCAATGAACAAGAAGCTGATGGCCGCAGTTGTTTTGTCCGCACTGAGTGTTGGTGCTTCCGCTGTGCATGCACAGGATCTGAACAGCCTGATCAAGGCGGCAAAGCAGGAAGGTGAACTCACCACCATCGCCCTGCCGCATGACTGGTGTGGTTATGGCGACTTGCTGGCCGGCTTCAAGGCCAAGTACGGCATCAAGGTGAACGAACTGAACCCGGATGCAGGTTCCGGTGACGAGGTCGAGGCCATCAAGGCCAACAAGGGCAACAAGGGCCCGCAGGCACCGGACGTGATCGACGTTGGCCTGTCCTTTGGCCCGCAAGCCAAGGAAGCCGGGCTGATCCAGCCGTACAAGGTATCCACCTGGAACAGCATTCCGGCCGAAGTGAAGGACAAGGACGGCTACTGGTACGGCGACTACTACGGCGTGCTGGCGTTTGAAGTGAACACCGACATCATCAAGAAAGTACCGGCTGACTGGGCCGACCTGCTGAAACCGGAATACAAGAATGCCGTGGCCCTGGCTGGTGACCCGCGCACCGCCAACCAGGCCATCATGGGCGTGTACGCTGCCGGTCTGTCGCAAGCTGGCGGTAACCCGGCCAAGGCTGCTGATGCCGGCCTGAAGTTCTTCTCGCAACTAAACAAAAACGGCAACTTCGTGCCGGTAATCGGCAAGGCTGCCTCGCTAGCCCAGGGCACCACCCCCATCATCGTGCGCTGGGACTACAACGCCCTGGCCGACCGCGACACCCTGAAGGGCAACCCGAAAGTGGCCGTGGTAGTACCGAAGTCCGGCGTGGTGGCTGGCGTGTACGTACAGGCGATCAGCGCCTACGCTCCGCACCCGAACGCCGCCAAGCTGTGGATGGAATACCTGTACTCCGACGAAGGCCAACTGGGCTGGCTGAAGGGCTACTGCCACCCAAGCCGCTTCAACGACCTGGCGGCACGCAAGAAAGTCCCGGCCGACCTGCTGGCCAAGCTGCCGGCCGCTGCCAACTACAAGAAAGCCGTGTTCCCCACGCTGGAACAGCAGGAAGTGTACAAGGCTGTCATCACCAAGCAGTGGGACAGCGTAGTGGGCAGCAACGTCAAGTAAGCCCGAACTGCTGATCTGCCTTGCCGTCATGGCCGCTGCGGCGGCCATGACGCTTACCCCATCCTGTCACCGGGACAGACCCGACCTGCCCACCAGGCAGCACAACAGCACGGCAGACCCCCTGCCCATGCCGGGCTTCCCCATTTTTACGAGGCTGCACCACGGATGCCCACTTCACCCGATTCCGTCACACACTGCCCGCCCGAGGCCGGACAGGAGCGCCCGCGACTGGCACCGTCTGCCCTGAACTGGCTGGGCGTAGTGCCGTTTTTCCTGTTTGCCCTGCTGTTTCTCATCCTGCCCACCGCCACGCTGATGATAGGCGCGTTCCAGGATGCCAACGGCCATTTCACCCTGGGCAATATCGCCAAACTGTTTGACGACAGCATTCTGTCGGCCTACTGGATCAGCTTTGAAGTCAGCGCGGCATCCGCACTGGGTGGCAGCCTGATCGGCCTGTTGCTGGCGCTGGCGGCCATTCAGGGCGGCCTGCCCGCCTGGATTCGCCCCACGCTGATGACCTTCTCCGGCGTGGCGTCCAACTTTGCCGGCATTCCGCTGTCGTTTGCCTTTCTGTCCACCCTGGGCCGCATGGGTCTGGTGACAGTACTGCTGCGCAACTATGCCGACTTCGACCTCTACAGCACCGGCTTTTCCATCCTCAGCTTCATCGGCCTGACGCTGACTTATCTGTACTTCCAGATTCCGCTGATGGTGCTGATTGTCACCCCGGCCATTGACGGCCTGCGTGCCGAATGGCGCGAAGCCTGCGAAAGCCTGGGCGGTAGCAGCGTCGCCTACTGGTGGCATATTGCCCTGCCCATTCTGTGGCCCAGCATTCTGGGCTCCACCCTGCTGCTGTTCGCCAATGCCTTTGGCGCGGTAGCCACTGCTTACGCACTGACCGGCAGCTCGCTCAATATCGTGCCCATCCTGCTGTACGCGCAGATTCGCGGCGATGTGCTGCACGACCAGAACCTGGGCTATGCACTGGCGCTGGGGATGATTGTGGTGACCGGCCTGTCCAATGCCGGCTATATCTGGCTGCGCAGCCGCGCCGAAAGGGGGCGTGAATGAAATCGACATCGCGACTAGGCGCCTGGGTGGCCATTGCCATCGGCACCCTTTATTTCCTGCTGCCACTGATTGCCACCTTCGAGTTCAGCCTGAAGATGAACCGCGACGGCTACAGCTTTGAAGCCTACAAGGTGGTGCTGTCCGACCCCGGCTTTCAGGCCACATTCGGTTATTCCACCTTGATGGCAGTGCTCACCATCATCGTCGGCATTCTGCTGGTGGTGCCCACCGCCTACTGGATTCAGCTGAAACTGCCGCGCCTGCGTCCGCTGGTGGAGTTCATCACGCTGCTGCCGCTGGTGATTCCGGCCATCGTCATCGTGTTCGGCTACCTCAAGCTGTACAACAGCAGTGCCTGGCTGCCCTTGACCGGCAATGACCGTGCCACCGACTTCTTGCTGATGTGCAGCTACGTCACGTTGGCCCTGCCCTATCTGTACCGCTCGATAGACGCCGGCCTGCGCGCCATTGATGTGCGCACCCTGACCGAAGCGGCCGAGAGCCTGGGTGCCAGCTGGCCCAGCATCTTGCTGCAGGTGATTTTCCCGAATGTGAAGTCGGCCATCCTGTCCGGGGCGTTTCTCACCTTTGCGGTGGTGATTGGCGAATTCACCATGGCCAGCCTGCTGGGCCGCCCGGCCTTTGGCCCTTACCTGCAACTGATCGGTGCCAACCGCGCTTACGAGCCCTCGGCACTGGCCATCATCGCCTTCCTGGTGACCTGGGCCTCAATGGGGCTGATCCAGGTATTCGCCCGCAATGCCCGCCCGGCCCGCAAGACGGCCTGAGCCCAGACAGAATCCAAGGAAAACCACATGGCTTACCTCACCATCAATAATCTGCACAAACGCTTTGACGACCATGTCGTGGTTCACGACTTCAACATGAGCATCGAGCAGGGCGAATTCGTCACCTTCCTCGGCCCGTCCGGTTGCGGCAAAACCACCGTGCTGCGCATGATCGCCGGTTTTGAACCCCCCACCTCCGGCCACATCCGCGTGGGTGGCGAGGACATCACCCACCAGTCGCCGCAAAAGCGCGGCATCGGCATGGTGTTCCAGAGCTATGCGCTGTTTCCCAATATGAACGTGACGCAGAACATCGGCTTTGGCCTGAAAATGCGCAAATGCGATGGCGCGGAGATTGCTCGCAAGGTGGCGGAAGTCATCAAGCTGGTGGAGCTCTCCGGCAAGGAAAACCACTATCCGCACGAACTGTCCGGCGGGCAGCGTCAGCGGGTAGCGCTGGCGCGTGCGCTGGTGGTGGAGCCGCGCATCCTGCTGCTGGACGAACCGCTGTCGGCACTGGACGCGCGCATCCGCAAGAACCTGCGCGAGCAGATTCGCGATATCCAGCGCCGTCTGGGCCTGACCACCATTTTCGTCACCCACGATCAGGAAGAAGCACTCACCATGTCCGACCGCATCTTCGTGATGAACCAGGGCAAGGTGGAACAGGAAGGCCGCGCCGAAATGGTGTACACCGAACCGGCCACCGAATTCGTCGCCCGCTTCATGGGCAATTACAATCTGCTGGGCGCGGCGGACAGCCAGCGCCTGCTGGGGCTGAACATCAACGGCCACCTGGCCATCCGTCCGGAATCCATCCACGTACTGGATGGACATAGCCAACAGGCAGATACCCTGCCTGGCGTTATCCGTCAGCACCAGTTACTGGGCAATATCATTCGTTACCAGATTGAAAGCGCGGGCGTCACCCTGCAAGTGGACCGGCTGAACCGTACCGCCAGCGACCTGATGCCGGCCGGCACCGAAGTGCGCCTGCAAATCAGCCGTGACGACATGCGCGAGGTGCGTTGATGCTGGCCATTTTCGATCTGGACGACACCCTCACCGACGGCGACAGCTCCAGCCTGTGGCTGCAGTTCATGGTGCAACACGGCCTGGCCGCCGCCGACATGCTGCCGCGCGAGGCCGAGCTGATGGCAGCCTATCGCCGGGGCGAATTGCGCATGGAAGACTACATGGACTTCACCCTGCAACCGATGCAGGGGCGCAGCGTGGAGGAAGTAGCCGAGTGGGTGGAGCGTTTCATTGCCGACATCATCGCCCCCATCGTGTTCGATCAGGCACGCGACACGCTGGCACGCTACAAGGCCGAGGGGCGCACCCTGCTGGTGATCTCCGCCACCGGCGAGCATCTGGTGGGGCCGATCTCGCGCTATCTGGGGGCGGATGATTTCCTGGCCATCCAGCTGGCCACCGAGGCGGGTTGCTACACCGGCCACACCCAAGGCGTGATGACCTATCAGCAGGGCAAGGTGATCCGCCTGCAACAATGGCTGCAGCAACATGGCCAAAGCCTGAGCGGCAGCCACGGTTACAGCGACTCCATCAACGATGTGCCGTTGCTGCAGGCCGTGGATGTGGCTTACACGGTGAATGCCGACCCCAAGCTGGCCGCCGTGGCGGCACAGCAGGGCTGGCAGCCCTTGTTCTGGTCTCGCCAGACGCAGCCAGCCACATGAAAAAACGGCCCTTCCAAAGGGCCGTTTTTACTTGCACAGACGACAGATCAGGGCCGGAAGCCACCGCGCTCCATGCACTTTTCGTAGCGGCCATCCACCCGCTTGGCAAACCATTCGGTGGTCAGCTGATGGGTGAACTTGGGGCTGATCAGCACGATCTGCGGGATGATCTGGCGTGGTGCTGCCTTGCCGGACTGGTCGGCCAGCGCAAACACCCGCTTGTAGACTTCGGTCTGGCTGAAGGCCGCCAGTTTCTCCTGCCGCAGATCGCGTGCCATCTCGTCCGGGCTCATGCGCAAGCGCCCGGCCAGGCCATTGAGCGCACGCTGGGTGTCGCTGGTAGCACCGGACAGCACACGGTTCATCTTGTCGCTGTACAGCATGATGTCGCCATCCAGCGCCAGCTTCTGCCCGGACAGATGCTGCACCGCCTGCTGGAAGGCGGCATTGCGGCTGGCGTAACGCCCGGCGTTGTAGTCGGCAAATCGATACACCATGTCCGGATAGCTGATGGGGTATTGCAGCAGGATGGCGGTACCGAAATACACGCTGCCACGCAGGCTGAATACTTCGTCGCGCAAGCTGGTATAGCTGTAGGGATAAGGCCAGGCGCGCACCTGGGTTTCGGCAAAGGCCACGCTCACCTGCATGGGCCCGCCATCGCGGATGGGGTTCTTGTGTTCGAAGATGGTCTGGCCGAACGGCAGTTCGCGGATCATGTCTTCAAACAGCGCATTCATCTGCTTCTTGGTGCGCAGGGCATTCACCCGTTCCTTGTAGGTCTGGCCATTGGGGGATTTCTTCAGCATGGCCGCATCCACCACCAGCGAGGGGATGAAATACTTCTGCCGCCGCTCTTCAATCTGCCCCCAGACAATCTTCGACAGATTGGGGACTACCGGGTCGGGATTGAAACCGGACTCCTGCTCGGCCACCGCCAGTACCGCACAGAAGTATTGCGGAGCATACGGAATTTTCAGATGGGTGAAGGCGGTCATGATGTCGCCATGCCATTCGCGCCGCGCCGGAATGCCACGCGGCAGCAGCTTGTCCAGCAAGGCGCTGCCTTCCTGCTCGTTGGCATAGGCCGGTTGCAGCGGCAAGGGCACCGGCTTGCTGACGGGGGTAACAAGCGGGGCAGGCGTCACCGGTTTGACCACGGGGGCGGGCAACAGGCTTTGCGGGTCCGGCATCGGGGCCGGGCGCAACACAGGCGCAGGAGCGGGAACAGGCTGGGCCACCGGGGCCACCGTGGCGGCACAACCGGTCAAGCCCAGTAATGCCGCCACCGACAGATAACGGTACATACAAAAGTCCTTCAAGAACGTCCTGCCGGAATGCGGACGCCGGAATCGTGATGGTGCCATGCCGGAGCATGGCCGTGTGCATCAGTGTTTGATTTTGTGGCTGGGCGCCGGGGTGGGCAAAAAGCCCTGACTCAGCAAATGGAATACCAGCCAGCCCAGTGCGCAAATCCCTACCAGGGCTGCGAGGCCCAGCAGGACTTTCACCAGCAAGGCCATGCGCGGCGAGCTCAGCAGCCCGTCCGCACGCGGCCGTTTGGGCGTTGCAGGAGCGCGGGCGGAGACCGGTACTGCGACATCCGGGGCGGTGTCCGCAGCCTGCGTCGCCGTGTCAGCCTGCGCTTCGCCGGCTGGCTCAGCGACGACAAGCGGGGTGTGCGAGGGGGCATCCGGCACGCTCAAGGACGGTACAGCCGGTGACTCGGCCAGTGAGGGAAGCGCTGCCGCCTGGACGGTAGTCTCGGCTACGCTGCCCGCCTCGCCGATGCGCGCCAGACGGCCGGTGAGGCCATCCAGCCAGCCCAGTGGCGGCGGCGGCGTCAGTCCGGGCGCACGCTCGCGGATGATGCGGCTTTCCACCAGCACGAATACCACGCACAGTAGCGGCACCACCACTTGCAAGGCCGGTGCCTGGGTATTCACCCAGTCCAGCACCAGCGGGTCGCTCACCGCCAGCTGACCGGCCACCCAGGCCAGCAGGCTGGCACCCAATGGCAACAGTAGCGGGTAATCGTTCAGCAGACGGGCAATCAGCAGGCTGCCGTACATCAACAAGGGCACGCTGAACAGCAAGCCCAGAATCAGGTACAGCACACTGCCCTGCGCGGCGGCGGCCAGCGCCACCACATTATCGAGACTCAATACCAGGTCAGCCATCACCACCACCGACACCGCCGACCACAACTGGCGGCTGTCCGCAGTATTGCCGGGCAGGCTGTCATCAGTTTCGTCATCGCCCAGCAACAGCTTGATGGCAATGCTGATCAGCAAACCAGCCCCCAGCAGCTTGAGCAAGGGCACTTGCAGCAGGAAGCCCACCACCGTGGTGAGCAGAACGCGCAGCAAAATGGCAAAACCGGTCCCCAGCAACACCGCCTTGCGCATCAGTTGCGGCGGCAGCGAGCGGCAGGCCACCGCAATGACCAGCGCATTGTCGCCACTCAGAATCAGGTCCAGCATGAACACTTGCAGTGTCATGCCCAGTGCCTGCATCAAACCATCCAGCTCCATCACACCCTTTCCATTGCAATCGGGTCTGCCGCCTCAGGCAGCCAGCGCACCGGTGATACCGGCAAACAGGCCCAGCCCGCCAGCCAGAACAAACAGCACCGCCACCAGCACGGCATACGGCCCTTGCAGACGCAAACCGGCAGGCAGCTCACTGCGTGCCAGCCGGTACAGAAAACACAACACCAGCGGTAACAACAGCGCATTGAGCACCCCGGTGGCAATCGACAGCCGCACCAGGCTGGGGCTGATGGCCACCACGGCAGCGGCCAGCAGCAGCATCAGGGCGAAGGCTGCATAAAACCAGGGCGCTGCACGCGGATGTTCGGCCAAGGCATGATGCCGCCCGCCCAGCTCACCCAGCGCCCATGCGGCGGACAGGCATACCACGATGGTGGCCACCAGCGCACCCCCGCTCAGTGCCAGCGCAAACAGCAGCCGCCCGGCCAAGGGGCCCAGTGCCGCGCCAAAGGCGGTGGCCAGTTCCGGGATGGTGTCCAGCAGCACCGCACCATGCCCGGCAAACACCGAGGCCGCGGCAATCAGCACGGCGGCGGTGATCAGCTGGCACAGCACGGCCCCCAGCATGGTGTCCATGCGTGCAGCGCGCAGGTCGGCCAGGTTCAGTCCCTTGTCGATCAGTGCGGACTGTTGATAGAACACGGTCCACGGCATCACGCTGCTGCCCAGGTTTGCCGCCAGCAAATACAGGTAACTGCTGTCGTGCAAGGGGAGCTGCAATAACTGCTGGCGGATGTGGGACCACTGCGGCCAGGCGCGCCAGGCCATCCACAGGAAGGCCAGCTCGGCCACCCCCAGCAGCATGGCCATGCGCTCCACCTGCCGGTAACTGCCGCTGGCAACCATCAGGAAAATCAACAGCGCCAGCACCGCGACGCTCTGCCATACCGGCACGCCGTACAACTGCGCCACGCCGGACAGGCCGCTCATTTCGGTAAGCAGCGCGCCAAAGCAGCTGAGTATCAAGGCCGTAGTGGACAGCCGCGCCCAGCCACGGCCAAAGCGCTGCAGCACCAGTTCGCCATAGCCCTTGCCGCTGGACAGCGCCAGCCGCACCGTCAGCTCCTGCACCATGAACAACAGCGGGATGATGAGAAACTGCAACAGCAGCAAGCGGTAGCCCCATTGCGCACCGCTTTGCGCCGCAGTCAGCACGCTGCCGGCATCGGTATCAGCCAGCATCACCACCAGCCCCGGCCCCAGGGTGGCGGCCAGCCTTTGCAGGCGGCCAAGCTGTAGCGGTGCAAGCGTGCGCAAGGTGCTGGCCAGCTGGCTCATGGCTTGCTGCTGGCCGGGCCGTTGCGGAAGTCATGCAGCAAGGCGGAATCCGGTGTCAGCAACAGTGTTGGGGCCGAGTCCGACAGCGCCTGACGGTAAGTCTGCAAGGAACGGTAGAACTTGTAGAACTTGGGGTCCTTGCTGAATGCTGCCGCCAGGATGCGGTTGGCCTGGGCATCGCCCTCGCCGTGGATGATGGCGCTCTGGCGCTGGGCCTCGGACAGGATGACAGTGCGTTCGCCTTCGGCCTTGGCCTGGATTTCCTGCGCCCATTGCGCGCCTTGCGCCCGCAGCTCCTTGGCCTCCTGCTGACGTGCCGACTTCATGCGGTCGTAAATGGCCTGGCTGGTTTCCAGCGGCAGGTCGGCACGGTGCAGGCGTACTTCGGTAACTTCAATGCCCAGCGTGCCGGCGCGGGTGGCGGTTTCCTGCTGGATCTGCTGCACGATGTGGGTGCGCTCCCCGGACAGCAAGGCCTTGAGCGGCACCTTGCCCAGCTCGCGCCGCAAGGATGTGCTCACCAGCTGGGTCAGCTGCAGGCGCGCCTGATCCTCGGTACGCAGCGCCTGGTAAAAACGCAGCGGGTTGGCAATGCGGTAGCGGGTATAGGTTTCCACTTCCACCCGTTTTTCATCACCCAGGATGATCTGCTCCGGCGGCGGAGCCAGCGTTTGCAGGCGCACATCATAAAACTGCAGGCTGTCCACCAGCGGCAGCTTGAACTTGAGGCCGGGCTCGGCATCCACGTCGATAGGCGCGCCCAGGCGGATGATCAGGCCCTTTTGCCCCTCGCTGAGGGTATAGAAGGAAGACGACAGCAGCCACACGGCCGCCAGCGCGGCCACAATGCCCGCACCCTTGTAGGAACTAGCCATCAGCGGGTCTCCTTGGTGGGCTTGGCCTTGTCTTTGTCCTGTAGCTGCAACAGCGACAACACGCCGCCATTACCGCCCTTGCCGGAGGAATCCACCACCACCTTGCTGGCCTTCTTCAGCACTTCGTCCATGCTGTCCAGATACAGCCGCCAGGCGGTGACATCCTTGGCCTGAGCATAGCTCTGGTACACCGAATCAAAACGCTTGGCCTCACCCTGCGCCAGGTTAACCACCTGGCTCTGATAGGCCTGCGCCTCCTGCAGGATGCGCGCTGCATCGCCACGCGCCTTGGGCAGGATGTCGTTGCTGTAGGCCTGGGCTTCGTTGCGGGCGCGTTCCTGGTCGGCACGGGCGCGCTGCACATCGTTGAAGGCGTCGATGACCGCGGCTGGCGGGTCTACCCGTTGCAGTTGCACCTGGGTGACCAGAACGCCGCTTTGCGCCTGGTCCAGCCGGTTTTGCAGCAACTCCCGGGTTTCATCAGCCACCTGCTGGCGACGATTGGACATCACCGCCTGAATCGGCGTGCGCGACACCACCTCGCGCATGGCGCTTTCCGCAGCAATGCGCAGCGAGGTTTCCGGGTTGTTCACCTTGAACAAAAACTGCCCGGCATCCTTGATGCGCCAGAACACCACGCCATCGGCCTCGACAATGTTTTCGTCACCGGTCAGCATCTGCTTGTCGCGCGGGTCGGTGGACTCGCCCGTCACCCCGTCGTACAGGTTGGACAGCTTCAATTGCTTGATCTGGGTAACCTTGGGCAGCAGCACGGTTTCAATCGGCCACGGCAGGTGGTAATGCAGCCCTGCCTGGGTGGTATCCACCCAGCGGCCCAGGCGCAATACCACGCCTTGCTCGTCCGGCTGCACCTTGTAAATGCCCGCCATGATCCAGCCGGTGGCCAGCAGGCCGCCCAGCAGCAGCAAGCCCTTGCCGCGCATGCCCATTACGTCCAGATAATAATCCACCCGCTGCGCCCAACTGATGCGTGGCGCGCCCTGTGTTGCCGCTTGACCGGCTTCGTCTTGTTGCACTGCTTTGCCTTTCTTGTTGCGGGCCCGCCCCGCACTTGCCGACTGCCGTGTTGCTGCTTGCTTCACCCCGAATGTCTACAACGCAGCATGGTTATTGGCGGATGACATCCCTGTCCGCTTGCCAAGCTTATAACCAGGTGCTGATGGCCAGACCGATGCCACCCAGGGCCGAAACCAGGGATAGCGACAGCAGCCAGCGCCGCTGCGTCAGCACCGTGATGGATGCCATGGCAACCGCAATCTGGATCAGCGTCATCGCCAGCGCCATCCGCTCGTGCGGGCGCAGCACCTGTTCGGACTCCTCGCTCAGGCGACGCGACTCCTCCTGCAAGGCCTGGGCTTTCTTCAATTGCTCGGCCTGCTGGGTTTGCTGCTTTTGCAAATCCGCCTGGAAACGGGCTTTCTGCGCAGGGTCGGT